>JAXMIV010000477.1:0-10516 GCA_034377045.1 Prosthecobacter sp.
AGGCGCTTCGTGTCCTCCAGATTGGCCGGCTTGACAGCATGCGGCGGATGCGCGCCCACGTAGCCTTTCTCAGGATTCGTGAAAGGGCCTTCAATATGAATCCCCGCGATCACCTGCTGTGCCAGGGAGTCTTCCGCGCGCAGTTTCACCAAAGCGCCGATGCGCCGTTCCAGGGTGGGTATCTCATCGGTGATGAAGGTGGCCAGAATTTGATCGCAACCATCTTCCAGCAGGCACATACAGGCGTGATGCAAACTTTCCGCGGTGAGGCTGTCGCCGTTGAAGTCGGTGCCTGCGTAGCCGTTGACTTGGAGATCGAGAGGTTTCATGGGTTGTTGCATGGATAAAAGACGGCGATGCGCGCCGAAGCAAGCGGCCTGTCAGCCCGGCTCATCCATGGTGGCAATCAACGCATCTCGGATCACGGCGGCATCTCCATCCGCAATCGCGTGCGGAGCCACGACCGCCACCTGCATGACTCCTAGACGCGTCGAGCACGGAATGACCGTCACCATGGCTTCCGCCGCCAAGCTCTGATGCAGCACCTGAGAGCCTTCGCACGCTGACCACGCGCTCGCCCGCGCCGCCGCGTTCAGGGCCAGCAACGTGGAAAGGATCAAAGTCGCCTGATCCTGCGGGCCAGACAGCAAATCGCCACGATCATCCACCACGAAAACCTCGCCAGTGCCGATGCATCGGCGCGCCCAGATGACAAAGGCTTCCAGTCGCTCCACAAGACCGCCACGCGGCGCCTGAAAAGCGCAAACACGAGCCTCCACGGGAACGGGCAGCGGCTCTGGCAAGGCGGGCCTCGCCTCTTCAATAGCCGCCACCGGCGCCGGCAATAGCCCCGCATCCACCGCCCGGCTGCGGATCGCCTGCAAGCGCTGGCGAAAAGCGTCCAAATCCGGACCCTGCTGGAGAATCGGGTTCGGAACGGTCTCTTCGATGCTGACCGGGGCTTCCTGAATCGGTTCCTCGGTCAGCGGCGGTGACTCGGCGGTGGCTTCCTCGGCGCTCTCTTCAGGAGCATCGCCCCAGGCATCAAAGGTTCCGCGCAGTACGGCCACATCCTCCGGTTCCAGCAGCGACTGACCGGCAGTTTCCGGCGGCGGTGGGGGTGGCGTGCGCAAAGATTCCGCCAGGGACGCCACATCTTGCGGATCAATCCAGGAGACTTGCATGACGATCGTTGGATTCAGGTTCACGGCCCAGGCCGGTGCGTTGTTCGATTTCCGCGGCGAGTTGATCAAAGATCAGCGCCTCGGGCGGCGGATTGCGTTTCAGCAGCGCCACGGGCACCCCCATCGCGCTGGCTTCCAGGAAAGACGTCAGGCGCGGGACATTCTGCTCGAACATCAGGTCCGGCGGCAGCATGCCGCGCACCTCAGTCGCCACCTTTTGGCTGATCGGATTGTCAGACATGACCATGGTCAAAAGAATGCCCGCGAGTTTCACGGGGGCGCCCTCAGCGCGAAAGCGCGACAACGTCTCCAACATGTGCGGGATGCTGCGCACGGCCAAGGGCTCCGCCTGTTGCGGCAGGATCACATAATCACAAGCCTTCACCACCGCCTCGCTCATGCCATTCAGGCCTGCCGCGGTGTCCATGATCAAGCAGTCCACGCCGCGTAGTTCCGCCGCGCGCAGCAGATCTGCTAGGCGGCTCGGGATCTCCTTCGACTGCCAACCGCGGCGCGCGCAGGCATCGTACTGGCCGCAGGGCAGGATTTGCAATTCAGGCAGCCGCGTGGCGAGCACCAGCTTGTTAAAATTCTGCTCGCCCGTCAGGTAGTCATAAAACCCCAGCTTCGACCGCGTGCTGCGTGCCAATGACAGCCCCACGCCCCCTTGCGGGTCGGTATCCACGAGCAAGGTGGTCCATCCCCTGCGGGCGAGGGAGTACGCAAGGTTGATGCACAGCGTGGTTTTTCCCACGCCCCCTTTCTGGCTGGCTGTCGCAATGGCTATCACGTTCGCCATGCTAGCGGGTGCTGACAGGTTTGCAGCCCTTTCTTGAATGGATTTTACTTCGCTCCCACGCGTCCCCTCCCGACATGGGTTCGCCTCCCGGTATCAAGCTAAATTCCCCACTCTGGTGGACCAACCGTCGTTCCTTTTTCGGCAACAAGTCTGGCCCGTCAGAATGCGAAAAGACAAGGTCACCAGCCTCCAAGCCGGTTGCTTGATCAGTGAATGGTTCGCCTTCGAGTCAAGGCGGGGTGAAATGGTGCGCGGTACAGGGTTCGAACCTGTGGCC
Organism: Prosthecobacter sp.; assembly: GCA_034377045.1. GTDB lineage: Bacteria > Verrucomicrobiota > Verrucomicrobiia > Verrucomicrobiales > Verrucomicrobiaceae > Prosthecobacter. The sequence continues at coordinate 2,261 of JAXMIV010000477.1, forward strand.
CCCACCATGTCAAGGTGATGCTCTACCACTGAGCTAACCGCGCAAACCTGTTCTTTCCCCACACTAGGGGGCAGATTCAATACGCGCTGGCTTGCCCGGGGCAACTGGTTTTTGCGAGCGGCATGCGCCGTACGAGGGGAATGCCCGGGCAACGCCATTCATGTTGCAGGCCCTTCCCGCCGCCCTTAGCTTTTCGTTCTCCCTTCTCCCCTCCTCATGCTGATTCGCAAAAAAGCCTATGCCCGTGCCGGTTTCGTGGGGAACCCTTCGGACGGATACTTCGGCAAGACCATCTCCTTCATCGTCCGCAATTACTGCGCCGAGGTCACCCTGTACGAGACGCCGGAACTGTGCATCGAACCGACCGAGCGCGATCATTCCGTCTTCGGCAGCATCGAGGCCCTGGCGCGCGATGTCCGGCAGTTTGGCTACTACGGCGGCATTCGCCTTCTGAAGGCCAGCGTGAAGCGCTTCTTCGATCACTGCACGAAAGCCGGCATTCCCCTGCACGGCCGCAATTTCACCCTGCGCTACTCCAGCAACATCCCGCCGCAGGTCGGCATGGCTGGGTCCAGCGCCATCATCACCGCCTGCTGGCGCGCCCTTGCGGACTTTTATGAGGTGGACCTGCCAAAGCAACTTTTCCCCAGCCTCGTGCTCAGCGTTGAAAATGATGAACTCGGCATTCCCGCGGGCCTGCAGGATCGGGTGATCCAAACTTTTGAAGGCGTGGTCTTCATGGACTTCAACCGCGCCTCCATGGAAAAGCTCGGCTACGGCATCTATGAGGAACTCGATCCCGCCCTGCTGCCGCCTGTCTATGTGGCCTACACCACCAAACTCAGCGAGGGCACCGAGGTCTTCCACAACGACATTCGCGGCCGCTGGAATCGCGGCGAACGCGATGTCGTCAGCGCCATGTATCAGTGGGGCAATCTCGCCCAGCGCGTACGCGACATGCTGATCGCCGGACGCGGCCGCGAGATTGGTCCCCTGCTCAACGAAAACTTCGATCTCCGACGCCGGCTCTACAAACTCAGCCAGGGCAACATCGATATGGTCGAGGCCGCGCGCAGTTGCGGCGCCAGCGCCAAATTCACCGGCAGCGGCGGCGCCATCGTCGGCCATTGCGAAGATGACGCCATGTTTGCCAAGCTCAAGACCACCCTCGAACCGATGGGCATGATCGTGATCAAGCCGCAGATTTTGCCGGAGTGAAGTGAAGGGCTTTGCAAGCCCGCCCTGGATTCAGGCCACATCTTCCAGGCCATACTGCTTGATGACCTCCGGTGGCACGCCGGGATACGGCCCGCCGATGCTGACATTGCCAATGTAGCCGAGGTGCTTCCAGGTGGCGCTGTGGGTGTAATAACCACCGAGGCAGAGCTGCCGGAATTCCTTGAAGAACAATCCGCCGATCCGATGCTCCGTCTTCACCGGCTGCGCCGCGATATCATCCAGAAGCTCCGTCTGCTGCCCAACCGAAAGTTCGGTAACGCCCTTGCCATGGCGGCGAAAGCTCTCCGTGTTCAGCCAGGCGATCCCGCCACGGATCACTTCCCGCGACTCCCGCTGATCGTCATAAGGCGCGCTGATCCATTCGTTGATGAAGTCCGGCACACCGATTTCACTGGCCGCCGGTCCGTTTTCATCTTTGGGCAAAATCAGATCCGCCAGTACGGTGATGACCGCCAGTTCTTCCGCCGTCAGCAACCGTTCCCACGGACCCGTCACCGGCTTGCTGAAGTCGGGGTCATGAAACGAGTAGCGCGTCGGATAAGCCGCCGGTGCAGGCTCAGTCTCATTCGGTGCTGCGATCAACGCCGCAGGGGCGGCAGCCGTGCCGGCGAGCCATTTGAGGGCGTTACGGCGAGAGAGAGAGGTGGGTTCGGACATGGGTTATTCGGTATAATGATTACAGTCGGGTTAACCGGCCCCTCACCCTAACCCTCTCCCCAGAGGGGCGAGGGAACTGCGATTTGGCCGGCGCCAATGGGCGCGCGATTCGATGTCGCTTTCCTATGCATGAAGAGTTGCGACAACGGGCTCCCCTCGCCCCGCTTGCGGGGAACCGGAGCGTAGCGGAGATAGACAGCCAGAGGCTGCCCACAGGGTGAGCGAAGCGAATCAAAGGCCAGGGTGAGGGGGGGCGTCGCTGAAACGAGAGCGTTCACAATAAATGGGTCAAATATTCCCAGCCTTCATCTCCCCCATCAGCCATTCACAAGAACGCCACGCCAGCGCCAGGATAGTCAGGGTCGGGTTCTTGTCAGGATTGCTTGGCAGCACGGAGCCGTCCATGAGAAAAAGATTCTTCACGTCCCACGTCTGGCAGTACTGATTGGTCACGGAGTTGTCGGCTTTATCGCCCATCCGTGCGGTGCCGACCTCGTGAATGATTTCACCAGGCCGTTGGATCGCATCCCGGCCTTTCTTCGGCGTCGCCTTGCCGCCCATGGACTCGATCAATTCCGCAAAGGTCTGCTGCATGTGCTCGGCCTGGCGGATCTCATGGTCGCTCCACTTCCAATGAAAGCGCAGCACCGGAATGCCCCACTGGTCCACCACATTCGGATCGACTTCGCAGTAGCAATTATTGTTAGGAATCATTTCACCGCGGCCGGAAAAGCCAAAACTGGCGCCAAAGTAACGCCGCGCCTCGTTCTTGAGTTGGCTGCCGTAAACACTCGGCGCCTTGGAATCGAGACTGCCGAAACTGCCCACGTGCGGCATCTGCCGTCCACCGCCTAACTCAATGTGATAACCACGCGCAAACCCCAGCCGCGCGTGCTGGTCCGCCAGCCACCACGGTCCATAGACGTGCAACCCGCCGGCACCGTCTTCATTCAAAATCGGCGCATTCTCCAGCGCGGGAATATGCCCGCCCAGGCTGGAGCCGACGCTGTCCATCAGATTCTTCCCCACCTGCCCGCTGGAATTGGCCGTGCCGCCTTGATCCCGCGACTTCGAGTTCAGCAGGATGCGCGAAGTCTCGCACGTGCTGGCCGCCAGGATCACTACGCGTGCTTTTGCGACTGTATCGCGGCGCGTCTTCTTGTCGATGTAATGCACCCCCGTGGCCTTGCCGCTGCCATCGACCAGAACTTCCCGCACCATCGCATCGGTAATGATGTCCAGGTTGCCGGTGGCGAGCGCCGGCGGCAGCAGTACGGTCGTACTTTGGAAGTTGGCGCGAATGCTGCACCCGCGCACGCAATGCGTGGCCCAGAAACACGCGGCCCGCGTCATCATGTCCTGTCCCAGGATTTCCTGCGCCTTCGGGTTGTTGGGGAAAAGTTTCTTCGGCAGGTTCTTCCAGTCCAGCGGCTGACTCAGCACCGCGCGATGCGCCGCCACAATCGGCACTCCGCGCTGCTTGCCAGCTTTCTTCGCCATCAGTTCACCCAGCCGCGGCTTCGGCGGCGGCAGCAACACCCCGGGCGATGAACTGGGCGCGTTGCTGATGCCGTCGTTTTCGCCATAGACGCCGATCAATTGCTCCACCCGATCATACCACGGCGCCATGTCCGCATAACGCATCGGCCAATCCACACCCAAACCATCTCGCGACTTCGGCATGAAGTCATATTCGCCAAAGCGCAACGCGATGCGGCCCCAGTGATTGGTGCGGCCGCCCAGCATCCGCGAGCGCCACCACCAGAAGTCGCCTTCGGTGCCGGCTTTGTTGGTATAAGGCTCACCCGGCACCTGCCAGCCGCCACCGATCGTCGCATCATAGTGACCGAACGGCCGCTCCGGCGTGCGCTCCCCGCGTAGCGGCGCCATCTCCGGCGTGTGAAACATCGGCGTCTCCGTCGGCGGCTCATAGTTTCGTCCCGCCTCGATCATCAGCACCTTCACGCCTTCCAGGGCCAGGATCAGCGCCGCCATGCCCCCGCCTGCGCCGGACCCCACCACGATGACATCATACTGCGGTTTCGTTTTGCGATCGGTGAGAAGAGCCATGTGAAGATGAAACGCTGGAGCTATGGTCTGTTGCAGCCTTTTTGTCGAGGTCAAACCAGCCATGCAAGAGCCAGTACCGTCACCGCCAGCCAATCGCGCACACCCAGCCGGTCATTGTCACCGGTAAAGCGCAGCAGCTTGAACAAGGCGCCCGTCGGACAGCCATACTTGCAGTAGGCCAGCGGTGTAAATAGCGACGCAATCAGCCCGATCGCGGCCACGGATAAAGTTCCCCAGCCCGCGATCCAGTTCAGATGCCCTCCAATGGGTCCCCAAAATCTTCCCCAATCTACGAAGCGGACCAGATAGGCGTCGAACGGCTCAATCGCATTCAAATTCACATCCCAGCCCTGGGTCATCGTCAACAACACCAGCGCCAGCAACCCAAACGGCAGCACGGCGAGCCACCGATCCAACCGTGGCGGCACCCGCCACTGCCAGCGCACCCGCCGGGCCAGCAGTTGCTGCAGCGCGCCGTGCGGACAGATGTGATGACAGTAAATCTGCCGGCTGGTGAAAACCGGCGCCAGCAGCGCCACCACACCGAGCAGCAGCAGCCCCGGCGCGTTCCGCCACGGTGTGCCATGGGCCGCCCAACCGCCGAACAAACTTTGCGACAAAAGTTCGCTCGCGACAAAGCCCGCATAGATCACCAACGCCGCATGATGCAGATGCCGCACCCAATTGATCCCGCGCAGATGCGTGAAGGCCATGAGAAAAGCGACGGCGATGACAATCACGTGCCCTGTGTCCTGCCAGCGCCAGCGCAGATGTTGCACCCACCCCGCGGGCCGCTGCTCCAGCAGGCTTTGCGAACGCCGTTTCAATCCCTCCGCCACCGACCAGCTCGTCTCCGTCGCACCCGAGACGCCCTCGACTTTCGCCTTGGCAAAATCCATCGCGGCCAGCTTTTCCAACATCAGCCCATTGAACAGATTCAGAAAGTAATCATCGCCCGTCACATAGGCCACGTAGCGTTTGGTGTCGTAGCTCTTGCGCAACGCCATCCGCCGTAGCGTCTTCCCCGTGGGGTCGAGCAGCATGAGCGTATCAGTCGGCCCCTTGTAACCCACCAGCGCATCCGTCAGCGGCGACGTATGCGCCGCAATGCCAATCCTCGCTCCCTTCGCGTCGAGCACATCCTTGCCGTCGGTCACGATTTGGGATGGCTGCAACGCCACCGCCGCCGGCTCCAGCACGCGCACCTCCGCCAACGTGATATCTTCAGGAAAACGCAGCGACACCTTTGAGGACTGCCCCAGCTTTTCCAGCACACCCTGCGCGATCGCCGCACTCGTCAGCGTCGCCCCAGAAACCGTGTGCAGTGGTAACGGCGCCGGTGCGCCCGGCTTCATCTCCCGGAACTGCGTGAAGAACTTCCGGTCCGCGATCACCTCCGCCACATGATCCGGCGTATCGTGGCTCTTCAAGATCCGCGTCCCGATCACCGAACCTCGAGAATCAAACGCGATCAAACTGTTGGTTGGGCCGGAGTAGCCGATGATCTTGTCCGATGCCGGCGCGGTCGTTGCCGCAAAGCCCAGCGTCTGCCCCCGATCATCCAGCACGGGACGCCAGGCATTGGCGGGATTCATCTCGCCAAGCGCCGCGGCCTCTGGAAAAAAATCCCGCACCCGCTGCGGCGTCAATGCAGCGGCGGCCTCCTTGGCCGCCCGTTGTTCGACAGCGCCGCGAATCAGCAGCACCGCCGCGATCAACAACCCGATGCGCCAAAGGCGCACAAGGATGGATCGCCACCGCATAGGCAGGGTTGAATGCTAAGGGACTATTGGCCCGGATTATACGCCCGAATGGCCACCACCTTCACCTGCCGCGTCTCACCGCCGTCGGTTGGCACGCCCGTCTCTTCACCCACGGTCCTGCCGATCAGCGCCCTGGCGATTTCAGAGAGGTAAGAAACGACGTTGTTGTCCGAATCGCCATCCCAGGCGCCGAGCACCGTGTACGTTTCGGCCGCACCCGTGGCGCTATCCACGATGTCCACCACCGTGCCGATGCCCACCTTATCGGTGCCGACGTTCGCAAAGTCAGTGCCGCGCGCGCTGCGCAGTTCCCGCTCCAGCTTGCTCTGCATGCGCAGCAGCACGGACTGCTGGTCGCGCGCCGCTTTGTAGCCGCCGTTTTCACGCAAGTCGCCTTCCGCCCGCGCGATTTGAATTTCATTCTTGTTGTGCGGGATCTTGACGTTGGTGATTTCGTCCAATTCCTGCTTCTTCCGCTCCAGGCTCGGCCAGGAGACAATCAGGGAGTCATCTTCCCGCGGTCCCGCGTTCTCCGACATCACCGCTTCCATTTCCGGACGCGCCTTGATCACCCGTGCCATCAGCGACCGCCGGGTCAGCTCATCGAAGTACGAAATGTTCATGATGCGCTTCGCATACAGCCGCAGCTCATCTTCGCCAGTCTCGGCCACCAGTTCATACACCAGCGTCTTGTCGTCAGACAGCAGATCGCCCAGGCGGCCCGTCTTCTTCGGACCACCCTGCACGTGATCGTCTTCCAGGGCATCCAGGATCGCATTGCCCAGATCGATGTCGAAAACCGATTCCGCCAGGCCCTTGCGCTCACGGCAGATCCAAATGAGCAGATCTGAACTCAAGGCGCGATTGCGCACCGCCTTCTTCAGGAATTCCGCCAGCACATCCAGTTCATCATTCGCATCCAGCACCACCGCGATCTCCGACACCGCCCGGCCACCGGTGCGTGTGAGGTGATTGAGGATCTCCGGCACCCAGGCGCGACTTGGAAACGCCTCCGGAAAGGAACGATACATGCGGCCCAGCATGCCCACCGGCAGCCCGCCGATCGACTCGGTCAAAAGCGGCTTCGCTTCGCAGACCAGGTCGGAAACCTTCATCGAGCCCAGCGGCGCCTGCGCTCCAGGGATGGACTCCACCAATTCATCACGTGCCAGCAGCAGTTGCAGGCTCTCTTTAAGATGCAGTCTCCACGCCTTGCGCACCGTATCGGAAATGTCCTGAAAAACCGGCAGCAATTCCACGGCGGGGTTCTCAAAGAGATCCAGATCCTTTTGAATCAGCGCCAGAGCGCCCAGCTTGCCCTTGAGATGGCGCGCGGCCAGGAAAGTCTTCACCATCACGCCGCCGGCTTTTTCAGCCGCATCCCGCAGCACCAGCGGATCAGTCCGCTTCGCCGGCACCACGATGTGCCGCTGGCTCTTCAGCGCCTTTTTGGTGTTTTCCCACCACTTCTTATAATCCGCTTCCGCCACGATCCGCGGCTTGATCAACTTCTCCAGATCATCCAGCGACATCGAGTTGCCGGACGACTTCAGCGCCAGTTCCACCAGGGCGGCGGGATTCTCCTTCGCCATCTTCTGCATACCCGGCAGATCCTTCAGACGCCGCGTCAGCAGATGTTCCTCCGGCAACACTTCGAGAGAACCGATGGCAAATCCCAGCTTCATCGAGTGGCCGGGTTTGTCTTCGAAGTCGATCGTCAGTCGGTCCCCAACCAGGTCCCACTCGGTGACCCGGCCAACCCCCCAGCTCTTATGCTGGCAAAAGGTTCCCACCTCCAATTTTGATAATTTAACACCCTCTGCGGCGGGCAGCTTGCCGGCAGACACCAATTTTTGCACCTCAGAATTCATGGAATGGTCATCATAGAGCGTGCACGAGGGGTGGCAAAGGAAACCTTGAAGACATCCAATCTGAGAAAAAGTTTTGTTTCTTGCTTGCCAACCACCCCGCTGGTTGATTACCTCTCATCCAGCAAGCATGAAAAAGCGCCTCGCACTCACCGTCATGACCCTTCTCACCCTGGGCGGCCTCGCCTTTGGGGACATTCAATCGCCTCCCGGCCACCATTACAACTGGAGCCGAAAGCTCAGTCGTGGCGTCGGTAATATCCTTTATGGGGGCCTTGAACCCTTCAATGTTTATCAGCGCACCTTGAAGAGTGATGGCGCCACGGCGGCGGCCTCTGACTTCTTTGTCGAAGGGCTGAAGCGCATCTTCGTCCGCGCCGGTTATGGTGTTTATGAAATTGTCACCTTCCCCGTGCCTTCCTACAAGCTGACCTATCGTCCGCCCTACTACCGCAAGGAAAACGTCGATCCATGGTGGGGTTACAAAGACTTCGCCCCCGAATTCGGCTTCATCTCCCAGGTCGACTACAGCCGCAACCAGGGCTGGTAATCTCCCTCTCAAGTCCCTTTTCGAAAACCGCAGACCGGCAACGGCCTGCGGTTTTTTGTGCCCATGGAGGATAGGCCTCCGGCCAGTTGTGTTCTGAGAACGGATTGCA
>JAXMIV010000478.1:0-3065 GCA_034377045.1 Prosthecobacter sp.
TTCCCCTCGGGGTCCGGCTGCGTCAGGTGATGCAAATCCGTGGCGGTGCAATAGCCCGCCGCTTCACAGAGAGCCGTGGCCCCTCGTTCCGCGGCCGCCGACTCACTTTCCAACAGCATCACGCCCGCTCCTTCCCCCAGCGCCAGTCCATCGCGGTTGGCATCAAAGGGCCGCGGGATGCCAGAGGGGGCCAAGGCACGGAGGGTATCAAACCCTGAATAAACCAACTCCGCCAACGCATCATACCCGCCGGCCAGCACCCGCCGGGCACGACCGGACCGAATCATCGCCATCGCGTCACCGATCGCATTGGCCCCGGAGGCGCAGGCGTTTGAAACGATGATCATCGGCCCTTCCCAGCCGTATTCCTCGGCAATGGCCCGCAGTTGGCGCTGGGGCTGATAATACTCCAGGCGGGAAAGCTGGCCCGGCTGACGGCTCGGACTGCTGCGCGCATGCCGGAAATACTCCTGGCCGATCGTCATGGCGCCGGCTGACGTCCCGATCACCATGGCATCAATCCCGGACATTCCCCGCATTTGCGCCATCGCCAGCGCTTCGCGGATCGCCAGCAGCAGCATTTTGGTGCTGCGATCGATCAAATGTTCGCGCCGGCGGGGAACCTTGGCAAAAAGCCGCTCCCCAGGCAAATCGACGCTCGCAGCCGTCTTGGCAATGCGCTGGCTCACGTCGAACAGAGTCACCGGGCGGAAGGCGCTGCGGTTCCCGGCCAGAGACTCCTCATTCTGCCGCCAATCCAGGCCCAGGGGCGAAACGATGCCTGCTCCCGTGATGTAGATTCGCTGAGAGGATGCTGTGGGCACTGGGAAAAGAACGATGAATGGAGCGGCGCAGATTCCTGAACTTGAATTCGTGGCTGCCGACTGGCACGGTGTCGGCTCACGCGGTAGATGGATTACCGTCGCGTTGATAAGGCTGTCAAATGTTTGGTGAACGCTGGCAACGAATCATAAGCACCCAGGGCGATGCAACCGCCCTGTGGCATCCCCATGGCTCCTACACCTTCCGGGAGCTTGAAGCGGCGGCGCGGCGATTGCCGCTGTCGACTTGCCCGCGCCTTGGCGCTTTTTACCTCGCCCAGGGGGATGGCCTGCAGGTCGCCACCGCTCTGCTGGCCGCCTTTCTGACCGGAAAACCGGTCCAGGTGGTGGAAAGAGACCGCACCCGGCGGATCCCCAACTGCCGGCCACCCCGCTATACCGCCCTGGTCAAGCAAACGGTCGGCAGTTCCGGACAACGCCGCTGCCAGTTCTTCTCCTTCTCCCAGATCACCGCCGACGTGGACCGCCTCTACGAGGTGATGTCCCTGCGCGAACGGGGCGTCGCCGTAGCGGCCATCTCGGTGGCGCATTCCTATGGGTTGACCACCACGCTCCTGCCCATGCTCCTCCACGGGATGCCGGTACACTGGTTGCCGACGCCGTTCCCCTCGGCGGTGACTGAGGCGCTGACCATGCATCGGCGCTTGTTTCTGCCCAGTGTGCCGGCGGTGTGGAAAGCGTGGCTCTCGGCGGGCCTCGACCTGTCGAAGGTGACGCTGGCGGTATCGGCAGGATCGCCCCTCTCCGCCCAGTTGGAATACCAGGTTCGCGAGAATTTGGGTCTCAAGCTCCACAATCTCTACGGCACCAGCGAGGGCGGCGCCATCTCCTATGATGCCAGCGAAGATCCGCGCCCCGACGACTCCTGCATGGGCGCCTTGCTCCCAGGAATTCAGGCCGTGACCGACCCGCAGGGACGACTTTTGGTCAAGAGCGACGCCGTTGGCCTGGGTTACGATGAGACCCTGCCGGGCGAAGACTTCGGCAATGGCCGGCACCTGACTTGGGACCGCGTGAACCTGGAGCCCACCGGCCTTAACTACCTGGAATGCGTCGGCGCCGGCATCAATGTCGCCAGTCGCAAACTCAGCCCGGAAGAGATCGCTGACCGAATCCGCGCCGCCACCGGCGTGCGGCACATCCGCGTCCATGGCATCACTAGCCGCGATCCGGAACGGGTTCAGGACGTCGTCGCCTGCCTGGACATTCCCGCCGAACATTTGACCCCAGCCTTCAAAGCCCGCGCCTGCCAGGCGCTCGCCCCCTGGGAAGTGCCCCGCCAATGGCGCATCGGGCAGCCCTCTCTCGAAGATCGCCGCCATGCCGCCCCCCGGAACGAAATGCCTCTCAATGGCTTTTCGGAAGGTGACGCAATCCCCATCGGGTGACCCGCGATTTCTCGCAATCCAGCAGGGTGCAGGACAAAAAAGTTAGTTAGAAGAATGAGTGCCATTCCACACTGACCCCGTTCCCCTGATTGACTTGAGAACTGGGGCATCTGTCACGAATCGCCTCCCGGCCCTTTTCTGTGGCGAAGGATGGATAAAATCCGGATTGAAATCTGTGCTAAAGCTCATCGCCTTCTGCGGTTCCAACACAGCGCAGAGAATGTCATCGCCGGCCTACCCAGAAGGTTTGTTGTGACGCAAGATTGACTTTGGGCGCAGCGCGTCTGTCAATTATCAACTGACCTTTTCCTGCTGACCTTTTCCTGCTGACCCTTTCCTGCGCGCTGACCCTTCTCAATAATTTTTGGTGCTATTCAATGCAGGGTTGTTAACACCCCTGTGCTGTAGTTCGATCTTCCACTCGACTTCTTTAAGCGCCAACAGTTTTTCCCCCGTCTTTGTATCCAATATAAAGTATCCCTGGTATCGACCAGGCCCCTCTTTGCCTTCCATGAATTCAATGTAATCGCTAGGGTTCACATACCCATAGACCCAATTTTCGGAATTGCCGATTAGTTCAATATTCGATGGAATTACCTCGGCAGTTTCTTTTAGGACAGTATGAAACCCGGAATTATAGCTGGCCAACCGCTAACCTCCCCCTAGATCGATGTATGGTGATCTTTTGCATCCAAGTATGAACAGCAAAAAGGCAAGGCAACAAACCGCAACTAAATCTCTTTTTAGAAACTGCCTCAAATAAGTCATCACTTGTTTATTTGCTGTTGGTATAGAAGTAATTTTCCTCAGACCAATTTGCCTTAATCTTATAAGG
>JAXMIV010000479.1:0-3163 GCA_034377045.1 Prosthecobacter sp.
GTTCGGCGGGATGGGGCTGGAGGGGTCGGTGAAGCTCGGCTACCGCAACGAACTGGCCGCCATCGAGGACCCCGCGGCGCGCAAGGCCAAGTTCGACGAGATGGTCGCCGCCGCCTACGCCCGCGGCAAGGCGTTGTCGCAGGGGACTAGGCCCGCGCTCGATGACGTCATCGATCCCGCCGACACCCGCCGGTGGGTGCTGTCAGGGCTGAAGTCCTTGCCGCCGCTGCCGGTGCGGACGGAGAAGAAGCTGCGCTGGATCGATAGCTGGTAGGGCCGCGTCGCTGTGCATTCGGGCGGTGTGCTGAAGGGGCATGGCTTCTTCCTCCTGCCGCAGTTGCCATCTGAAGGTCCGCCGGCCACTATGGCGACGACTTCGCCCATCTTGTCGGGCCAGGTGATCCTGGAAGCCGCCGTTCCGCTGGTGCCGTAGTCGGAGCGCTAAGCAACTCATTCAGTAGCGGCGGGCTGTTTCAGCCCGCCGTTCCAGTTTTGACGATGTGCGGGTGGTGAAAGAAAATACGCTTTGCCAGCTTGTCTTCTTTGATCGTCGCCACGCCATCAATGAAAGTTAGGGACACGAGGCTCTCTCAGCCAAAAACGCGCAATTCACGCGAATATATGCGCAATTTGAGCGCGGACTTGGTCCTGGGTGGGCCGTTAACTCGCACCAACCATGAAACTGATCCTATCCTTCGTCGCCACTGTCACGTTCGTCTTCGGCTTGCTGATCAATGCCGCCCTGGCGGTGGACCCCGCCGCGATCCCGACTGAGACACAAGTCAACACGCTCTGCCCCATCAGCGGCAAGCCCGTGGACCCAACCTGTACCATGGTCTACGAGGGCCGAAGCTATCCCTTTGCTGGCGAAGCTTGCCGGAAGAAGTTCAATGAGGCCCGCGAAGCCAGTTTGTATCAAAAGCTCGGCGGCAAGGCGGCGATCGATGCCGCTGTCGAACTCTTCTACACCAAGGTGCTGGTGGATGATCGAGTGAAGCACTACTTCGACGACATCAACATGAACAAGCAGAAGCGAAAGCAGAAGGAGTTCCTGTCTGCGGCTCTCGGCGGTCCGCTGCCATGGACCGGCAAGGACATGCGCACCGCCCATGCGGATCTTGGCGGCCTGAATGACACGCACTTCAATGCCATTGCCGGACACCTGAAGGATACTCTCACTGAACTGAAGGTGAAGGAGGATTTGATCCAGCAGGCGCTGGCTATCGTCGAAACCACCCGCAACGACGTCCTGAATCGTCCCGTGCAGCCGAAAGTCGCAGCGCCTTAGCTTGCCTTCTGGGCGCAGACGTTACGATCCCTTTTAGGCGGGCCGCGGCAATGACCGCGGCCCACTTTTTACGTTTGCGACGCTGCAACAAAATCCGCGCATCGCTACGCAACACCAGGAGAGCGGGGAATGAGGGGTGAGGCATGGTGGGTGGCGCGTGCACATCGCGCTGATCCACATGGAAGTCTTTGCCATCACCATTTTTATGAGCCTCGCCTTCGCGATGCTCTTTGCGGTTCTCTGCTACGCCGAGCGCTCTCAGCGCCTGCGCCAACCCTGCGAGCAAATGGCGTTGCTGCCGCTCGACCCGCCCGGAGCCACCTCCGCGGCGCCTCTGTCGGACTCCCGGCGTGACGCAACCATCCATTCCTGAATACCGCCATGACCTCCACGTATTCAAAAACGACGATCGAGTTCAATGACAAAATCGTGCGCCAGTTCATGTGGGCCTCCATTCTTTGGGGCCTGGTAGGAATGCTGGTGGGAGTCTTCATCGCTGCGCAATTGAACCTGCACCAGCTCAATGTCGCTTCCTTTTTGAGCTTCGGCAGACTGCGTCCCCTGCACACGAACGCCGTCATCTTCGCCTTCGTCGGCAACATGATGTTTGCCGGCATCTACTACTCCACTCAAAGGCTGTGCAAGGCGCGCATGGCGTCCGACTTCCTCTCCAAGCTGCATTTCTGGGGCTGGCAGGCGATTATTCTTAGTGCGGCAATCACGCTGCCTCTGGGCCTCACGCGCGGCCAGGAATACGCGGAGCTGATTTGGCCCATCGATGTCGCCGTGGCGCTGATCTGGGTGGTGTTCGCGGTGAACTTCTTTTGGACCCTGGCGCGGCGCAACGAACCCTCGCTCTATGTGGCGCTGTGGTTCTACATCGCCACCATCATCACGGTGGCGATGCTCTACATCGTCAACCACCTTTCGATTCCGACCAGTTGGACGCACAGCTACAGCGTCTTTGGCGGTGTGCAAAATGCGCTGGTGCAGTGGTGGTATGGCCACAACGCCGTCGCCTTCTTTCTGACGACACCCATCCTCGGCATCATGTACTACTTCCTGCCGAAGGCGGTGGATCGTCCGGTGTATTCCTACCGTCTGTCGATCGTGCACTTCTGGTCGTTGGTGTTCATTTACATTTGGGCGGGCCCGCATCACCTGCTGAATACGTCCCTGCCGAAATGGTTGCAGATGCTCGGCATGTTTTTCAGTCTCATGCTGTGGGCGCCAAGCTGGGGCGGCATGCTCAACGGCCTGCTGACGCTGCGCGGCGCGTGGGATAAGTTGCGGACGGATCCAGTGGTGAAGTTCTTTGTCGCTGCGGTGACCTTTTATGGCATGGCCACCTTTGAAGGGCCGCTGCTTGCGATTCCTGCGGTCAATGCGCTGTCGCACTACTCGGATTGGACCATCGGTCATGTGCACAGCGGCGCGCTCGGCTGGAATGGTCTTATGGCGGCGGGCATGTTCTATTGGCTGACACCGCGCCTGTATGGCACCAAACTCCACTCAAAGGCGATGGCGAATTTCCACTTTTGGATCGCCCTCTTCGGCATCCTTCTTTATGTGGCTTCGATGTGGGTCTCCGGCGTCATGCAGGGGCTCATGCTGAATGCCACCAATGCGGAGGGCACGGCACTGATCTATCCGAACTTCATCGAGACGCTGACCGCCATTCGGCCCATGATGGTCTTCCGCGCCATCGGCGGCGGCATGTATTTGATCGGCATGGGCCTGATGACCTGGAATTTGTGGAAGACAGCCCGCAGTGGCTGCGCCGTCAATGAAACACGCGAAGTCACGGTGATCGAGCGGGTGCAGCACGACACCATGCCGGTGCGTGCTTCGCTCATCAATCATCCGGTTGGTGTC
>JAXMIV010000480.1:0-4494 GCA_034377045.1 Prosthecobacter sp.
TCACCACCGATTTATCACGATGCCGGGGGGGAGGGCAAGATTCCTGGAGTTGCACGGGGCAGAGAATTCGATCTTTCGGCTCGCGGCAGCGGCGCGACTTTCCAAAGTTCACTTACAATCGCGCTGGCACCCCCTCGCGAAGTCACTATAACCCCCTGCGCATGGCCCCCACACCTCCCCACGTTTTTGAGCAACCGCCACCGGCCTTTGAAATCTCGACCGTCGAGACTCCGGCGTATGTGGTGGATGCCGGGTTGCTGAAGCTGAATCTGGAGAAACTCGCGTATGTCCAGCGGGAGGCTGACTGCAAGATCCTGCTGGCCCTGAAAGGCTTCTCCATGTTTTCCACCTTTGGCCTTGTCCGCCAATACCTCAGTGGCTGCTGCACCAGCGGCCTCCACGAGGCGCTGCTCGCGCACGAAGAATTCGGCAGGGAGTTGCACGTCTATGCGCCGGCATTCAAAGAGGCCGAGATGCGTGAATTGATTCCCATCGCCCATCACATCAGTTTCAATTCGCCCGCCCAGTGGCAGCGCTTTCGGCCGATGATTGAAGAAGCTCGCGCTCAGGGTCGCAGCGCCCCCAGCCCCGGCCTTCGCGTCAATCCGGAGCATTCGGAAGTCGAAGTCAGCCTCTATGATCCCTGTTCGCCGAGTTGCCGTTTGGGAACCCGCGCCGCCTCCCTGGAAGGTATCGACCTCGCGGGGCTGGAAGGGTTGCACTTTCATGCCTTGTGCGAACAGGATTCCGATGTCTTGGAGCGCACGCTGGCCGCGGTGGAGAAGCGTTTTCCGACTCTCCTCGCTCAAGTGAAGTGGGTGAACATGGGCGGTGGCCACCACATCACCCGGCGGGATTACGATGTCGATCGGCTGATTCGCTTGATTCGTGATTTCAAGTCGCGGTGGGACAAGGAAGTCTACCTGGAACCCGGGGAGGCCGTGGCCTTGAACACCGGCTATTTGATTGCCTCCGTCATGGACATCGTGCCCACGGACATTCCTACCGCCATCCTCGACACCTCCGCCACCGCCCACATGCCCGATACCCTGGAGATGCCCTACCGGCCGCACGTCATCGGCACCGGCCTGCCGGGCGAGTTTCCCCACACCTACCGCCTCGGTGGCCTCACCTGCCTGGCGGGGGATGTCATCAACGAATACAGCTTCCCGCAGCCGTTGCAGATCGGCCAAAAGATCGTCTTCACCGACATGGCCCATTACACCATGGTGAAGACCAGCACCTTCAATGGCGTGCCGCACCCCGACATTGTCCTCTACGATGCCGATGCCGGCGGCCTGCGCGTCGTGCGCCGCTTTGGCTACGAGGACTTCAAGCGCAAGCTCTCGTAGAGACAAATCGAAGGATCTCGCCACCACTCAAAACCAAGCGGCGGGTTTGATAAAAGTGCCACGCCTATCCACGTCGGGAATGAGCAACTTCAATCAAACGGCTTGTTGAAAGCCGGGCCGCGTTCGCCCTCGAAAGTTTGTTTCAAGCGCGCATCCGAACTGCTTTCGCTGCGCCGGATGATCGGCGGCGCCACCAGATTGCCCAACCGTCGCCTCTCGGCACGCCCTGCCTGCCACTGCTCCCACGTGAAGCGGCGGTCAGGCGCAATGTTCAATTTCGTGCCAGGCATGATGATCTAGCCTATCACAAAGTTTCGCCTGCCGCCAGCGCAGTCCTTACGCCAGCGCATCCAGCTTCTTCGCCAGCGCGTCCTTCGATTGCACGCCGACGACCGTATCCTTGGCTTCGCCGTTCTTGAAAAACACCAGCATCGGAATCGAGCGGACGCCGAACTGAGCGGCGAGGGCGGGGCTCTCGTCCACATTCACTTTCACGATTTTCACGGCGGCGCCCTTCTCAGCGGCGAGTTGTTCCAGGATCGGCGTCAGCATCCGGCACGGGCCGCACCATTCCGCCCAAAAATCCACCAGCACGGGCACGGTGCTGTTGTTGATCTCAGACTGAAAATTCGATTCGTTGAGGGCGATGAGTGCTTCAGAGGCCATAAGAGGGAGTGGTGAGGTTTGAAAGGGTTACGCCGGCAGGCGGTGACGCGATGCATGAGGTAGGCAGGCCATGGCGGGGAATCAATCACGATTTTTCATTCGCGTGACCGTGACCTCTCCCCATGATGCAGCGATGAGTCTCGATCACCCGGATGGAATGACCCGCCTGCGCCACGTGGTGCACCGCCTGCGCGCCCCAGGTGGTTGCCCCTGGGACCGTGAGCAGACCCACGAATCCCTCATCCCTCATCTCCTGGAGGAGGCCTATGAGGTGGTGGACGCCATCCGCGGCGGTGACCCTGAACTGATGTGCGAGGAATTGGGCGACCTGCTCCTGCAACCCGTCCTGCACGCCGAAATCGCCGCCGAAACCGGTGCCTTTGACCTCGACCGCATGGCGCATGTTCTCACGGATAAACTGATCCGCCGCCATCCCCACGTTTTTGGCGAAGCCAGCGCCGATACCTCGGACGCTGTGCTGACTCAGTGGGATGCGATCAAGCGCCAGGAAAAGGGCACCGAAGCTGAGGGAATTCTGCACAATGTCGGTGCTGGTCTGCCAGCGCTCATGCGCGCCCAAAAGCTGCAGAAAAAGGCCGCCCGCGTCGGCTTCGATTGGCCGGAAGCTGCTCCGGTTTTCGCCAAAATCCGCGAGGAGGCTGACGAACTCGAAGCCGCTGTCGCCTCTGGTGAAACGGCGGCCGTGGAGGAGGAACTTGGCGATTTGCTCTTTAGCGTCGTCAATCTGGCGCGCAAGCTCGGTGTCGAGTCCGAGGCCGCGCTCGCCGCCGCGAATGCAAAGTTCGCCCGCCGTTTTCATGCCATGGAGCAGCATCTCGGATCTACGGGCTTGAAACTCGGCCAGCTCTCGTTGGACACGATGGACGAAGCCTGGGAAACCGTGAAAAAGCAAACCCCCTCGCCGGCTCTCCCATGATCGACATCGTTTTGCGCAAAGCTATCTTCCTAGCCCACCCGCTGGGGATCACCTGGCTCTTGTTGACCCTGTGGTTGCTCATCTCCGTTTGGAACCGTCGCCGCGGGTTCTTTCTGCCGGCCCTCGCCTGGCTCATCTTGACGGTGACCACCTGCACTCCGCTCGCCTCCTGGTTGCTCGCTACCTTGGAAAACCAGTATCCAAAGGTCAAACTCGAGTCCCTGCCGCAGGCCGATGCCATCGTGTGTTTGGGGGGCGGGGCCGAGCCCTCCTTCACCGAACCCACCGGCATCCATTTCAAGCGTGGCGCCGACCGCGTCCCCACGGCCCTCACACTGGCTGCGCAAAAGAAAGGCGCCGCGCTCGTCCTCGGTGGCGGCGGTTATCCGCAGGACGGCAAACGCTTGTCAGAGGCGGACGCGCTGGTGGCGCACCTGCAGCGCCAGCAGGCGGCCCCCATTCCCATCCTCAGCCTCGGCCTGTGCAACGATACCCATGACGAAGTCCTGAAACTGGCGGAATTGGCAAAGCAGCGCGGCTGGCAAAGCATCCTCCTGGTCACCTCGGCCAGCCACATGCCACGCGCCGCGGCCACTTGTGAGAAAGCCGGACTCAAGGTCATCCCCGTGCCTTGCAACTACCAAAGCAGTTACAACCGGATTGGCGAAGTCGATCGCTTGCATCTGCCGCATGAGGACGGATTTGAAATCTTCTCCACTTGGATTCACGAAATCATCGGCACATGGCTCTATCAGTACCGTGATTGGATGTGAGCAAGCAATCCTCCCCATCTCCGTATCCTGTCCCCTCATGTTTTCTCTCTCGGATAAAATTGCTGTCATCACCGGCGCCGGTTCCGGCATCGGCCAGGCCATCGCCACCCTGTTTGCCAAACAAGGCGCGCATGTCGAAGTCCTCGATCTCACGCTCGCCAGCGCCCAGGTCACCGTCGATCACATCACCGCTGCCGGCGGCAGCGCTCACGCCAGCGCCTGCGATGTCGGCGATCAGGCCGCGGTGAAGGCCGTCTTTGACGACATCACTTCGCGCAACCCGCGCATCGACATCCTCGTCAACAACGCTGGCGTCGCGCACATCGGCACCGTCTTGACCACGGCGGAAGCGGACATGGACCGCCTCTACCGCATCAACATCAAAGGCGTCTACAACTGCGCCCAGTCCGCGGTGGGGCACATGATTAAGCAGGGCGGGGGAGTGGTCGTGAACCTCTGCTCCATCGCCGCCCAAATGGGCCTCGCCGATCGCTTCGCCTACTCCATGACCAAAGGCGCCGTGCTCATGATGACCTACTCCATGGCCAAGGACTTCATCAAGCAAGGCATCCGCTGCAACTGCATCTGCCCCGCCCGCGTCCACACGCCGTTTGTCGATGGCTACATCGCCGCCAACTACCCCGGACAGGAAGCTGAAATGTTCCAAAAACTCAGCGAGTCCCAGCCCATCGGCCGCATGGCCAAGCCCGAAGAAATCGCCGCCCTCGCCCTCTACCTGTGCAGCGAAGAAGCCTCCTTCGTCACC
>JAXMIV010000481.1:0-3093 GCA_034377045.1 Prosthecobacter sp.
TGTCACCGCGGCAAGCGCAGCAGTACCTCGACGCCATGCTGCCCGAGATCATCGGTGCGGAAGCAGAGCACCTGCTGGAGGGGCACTAATAGCCGTACCCTTCCATGACTATCTCAACGGATACCGATGTCGTGCTCATGCAGCGACTCGGTGAAGGCAATGATCTGGCATTGAATGAGCTCATGACTCGCTGGCGCGAGCGTGTTGCTGGATTCCTCCTGCGCATGGTTGGCGATCATGCGACGGCGATGGATCTCACCCAGGAGTGCTTTGTCCGCCTCTACGGCAGCCGCCACAGCTACAAGCCCATTGCCGCATTTTCCACCTACCTCTTTCACATCGCGGCCAATCTGGCGCGGAGCCATGCCCGTTGGAAAGGCAGACACCCCACCGTGCCGATGACGGATGAGGAGGGCGCCCTGATTCACGAACCGCACGATCCGGGTTTGTCGCCTGACGACGCAGCGGCCATGCGGGAGAAAACAGCTATCGTCAGCAAAGCCATCGCCACCCTGCCGGCAGAGCTGCGTGAAGCACTCCTGCTCTTTACCGTGGAAGACATGAGCCATGCCGGCATCGCCAGAACACTCGGCTGCTCAGCAAAGGCTGTCGAAGTTCGCATCTACCGGGCGCGGCAGGCATTGAAGGCAGCTCTTGCCGGCCAGGCCCATTGATTTCTGAGAATAATTTTGAGGGTTTATCGTCTCTATGGCGTTGCACCGATTGATGGCCTGGAAGCAGGCCACACACACATACCAAAACCACCGCCCCCACACATCCTCCATGAAACTGACCCTAGCTCTCCTCTCCTGCATTTTTCTTGGTGCAGGTATCCTCTCTGCCGCTGACACAGGCGTTCCTGCCACCTATCCGCTAAAAACCTGCCCCGTCTCGGGCGAAAAACTCGGCGGCATGGGCAAGCCCATCAAAGTCACCCACGAAGGCACCGACGTCTACCTCTGCTGCAAGAATTGCACCAAGGACTTCAAAAAGGACCCAGCCAAATTCACCAAGATGGTGAAGGATGCTGCGGCCCCGAAGAAGTAGGCCATTAGTCCGAGTCTCTTTGGCTTAACGTATCAAAGCCCTTCGGCACGGTCTTGTCTGTGCCGAAGGGTTTCGCTGATGCAGGCCTATTCGCGCCCGCACATGCGTTTGCATTCAGCCGTGTTGCGCACGGCGGCACTCTTGCAGTCCACATAGCGCGGCGCGGCCACGCCCTTCAACCCCGGTGTTGTCACCAGCATGGTTTGGCATCCGCCGCTGACCGGCTGGGCAGGAGCAAAGGCGGGGAGATCACGATGGCTATAATGCTTTGGTGCGGTCAGTCTGGCTGAGGAGTCCGCAGCAAACGCACTGCCGCTAATGGCTGCGGCGGCTAGGAGCAGATACAGTTTAGTTTTCATAATTCCGGTTGGCTTTTGGTTTCGGTTGGCGGGGGCCGATGATTCGGCCCCTCATAGCGCTAAACCCCACCGGGGCCGCCGCCCCTCCAACAAAAATAGAAAAACTGCTCGTCTCTGACGAGGCCGTCGGTGGCATTGCCTTGCGGCGCAGAGTACCCGGCATTGCAAAGCCTTGAATTGATGGAATAATAGTCCGTCAGCGTATTTCTCACCGTCGCGCCATGAACCTTCGTGCACTCATTCTCTTTGCCGCCGTCCTGTTGATGCAGGCGGGCCAGGGTGTGGCGTTGATAGGCGGAACGATCCGCGCAGAAGCAGCCACGGAACCGTGCCACATGAGTTGCTGTGATGGGCTGACGGTCGCGCAAGGCTGCTGCTGCATGGAGCGTCCCGCATCAGCGCCGGCGCCTGCCACGCCCGCTCCGCCACCGGCTCCGGGACGCGATCTGGTGCCAGTCATTCCGTGGACGGCTGTTGTCTCGGCAAACGTCTCGCTTTTGCCTGTATCGTCTGCGGCTGACAGCGGGTTCCATTTTGGCGCAGCCCACACTTCGCGGGCAAAGCCTGTTTCCCTGGCGGTGCTGCATTGCACCTTTTTGCTTTGAGTCGGCGTCTTTGACAGACGCATTGTGCCCACGGCTCACGGTCCCATGACGGACCCTGCGCGTGCCTGGGCTTGGTTTCCAATTCCGCAACGACTCAATTTCCATGCACTCATCCAAGATACTGCCTGCGCTGGCGCTGGCCTTGGCGCTGACGGCTCATGCCGAAGGCCCGGCCATGCCCGCGACTAACTCATTCATCAACCGGCTCATCGCCGAGGCCGTCAGCAGCCATCCCTCGATTGAGGCTGCCGAGGCACGCACGCAGGCAGCCACGGCGGCGATCAGCGCTGTGCGGCTTTGGGAGGATCCCCAACTCGGTCTCGGCCTGACTGCGGCGCGCCGCTCGATGCGGATGGATGATGGCGACATCTTTGCCGGTTTCGAGCAGATGCTGCCGCGTCCTGGCCTCTACCGGGCGGAAAAACGCCGGGCGACGGCCGAACAACATGTACAGCAAGCCACGCGCCGGCAGACTGCCGCCGAGCTTGGTCTTTCGGTGGCCCAGGCGGTCTTGGAACTGGCGTTGGCGGATGAGCTGATCCGGCTGCAGGGCGAAAACCTCGTCTGGCTGCAAACCATCGTGAAGACGGCCGAAGAGCGCGCCAAGAACCCGGATGCCACGGCTTCCGAATCGCTGCGATTGGAAAGCGAACTTGCCCTGCGCACGCAAATGCTCGCGTCGCTGAAACGGCAGCGTGGGCAGTTCATGACGAGCTTGAATTTTCTGCTCGGTCGCGCAGCGGATGCGTCCTGGAAGCCGTTGGCGCTCGATGACCGAACCTCTCAACTCGCCACGGCCACGGCCTTGAAAGTGCGCCTTGAGAATGGCAATCCGCAACTCGCTGCCATGCGCCACCAAGTCGAAGGTGCGCAGGCGGAAGCCGATGCCGCGCGCGAGAAGCGCAAGCCCGTCGTCTCCGTGGGCGTGGAGACCAACACCTACTCCGGTGGCGACTTCCGCAGCGCGATGTTCGCCCTGAAAGTCACCCTGCCGTGGTTCAACCGCTCCGCTTATGCGGCCGACATCGCCCGTGCCGAAAGCTTGCGTGATGCCACACGCGGCGATTTGGCCGCCCAGCAGC
>JAXMIV010000482.1:0-6360 GCA_034377045.1 Prosthecobacter sp.
GGTGACCTTCACCGCGACGGCGCAGGGCACAGCACCGCTGGCCTATCAGTGGTTCTTTGATGGCACAGCTCTCGCCGTCCCCAGCACCAATCCGAACTTTGTCATCAACGCCGCCGCTCTCGCCAATACGGGCGACTATCACGTCGTGGTCACCAACGCCGTCAGTGTGGCTGGCGTGGAAAGCGATCCGCCGCTGAAACTCAAGGTTCTCAATGGCAAGCCCGAAATCACCCTGCAACCGATCTCGCAAACCTTGCTGGCGGGTGAACCGCTGGTCCTCGACACGGCCGCCAACGGCAAGCCTGTCTTGAAATACCAGTGGAAGCGCAACGGCACGGCGATCGTTGGGGCCACCGCGGCGCATTACGCGACCACCGCTGCGGTGGCTGGCACGACTGGCAATGGCGGCCTCTACATCGTCGACGTTTCCAATGCCCTGACTCCGAAAGCCGTCAGCACACCGGCCCATATCGTGGTGGTCGGCAATACCTTGAAGTTGCTGCCCGTGGCAAAAGCAGCCACGGCCACCATGACCGCTGAGGTGAGCGCCGCCACGACCACCGTGATCACCTACAAGTGGTTCAAGGACGGCGTGGATATGACCACACTGCCCGCTGATGCCCGCATTACCGGCATCACCACCAAGGTGCTGAAGATCACCAATGCCGCACTCGCAGACACAGCCGTTTACACCTGCCAGGTCACCGCTTCAGGCCTCTCCAAGACCGGCAGCCCGATCGACCTGCGAGTGTTCGACAAAGCACCGCAGCTCGTCAAGCCCGTCACCCTTCCTGACGGCATCATCGGTGGCACCTACGACTTCACGGTGCCCGTCGCCTCCGACACGACGCGGACGCCCACTGTCTACGCGGCAACTGGACTTCCTCCCGGCCTCAAAATCAACGCCGCCAACGGCAATATCTATGGCAAGCCTACCGCCACGAAGACCACCGATTATCAAGTGCGAATCACCGTCACGAATCCGAAGGGCAAGGATGAGCAGTACCCGACCCTCCTGAAGGTGCTGGCCCTTCCCGCGAATCTTGTGGGCGTTTACACCGGCCCTGTGGAACGCCAGACGGTGCTAAACGGCAATCTCGGCGGCCGTTTTGATCTGCTTGTAACAGGAACGGCCACCTTCACCGGAAAACTCACCATGGGTTCAGCCGCCGCCTATGCGTTCGCGGGCACCTTGGATATTGATGTCGATGGCGTGCTGCCACCAAGCGCCACGGTGATCGTCAAGCGCACCGGCACCCCGCTGCCACCTCCGCTAACCGTGACCTTCACCTTGGATCCTGCCACGGGCGTTCTGTCCGCGGGCGCGATTACGGACGGCGCCACCACCACCACATTCACCGGTTGGCGCCAGATCTGGAATGCCACGACCGCGCCAGCCACCAGGTTCCTGGGCCTTTACAACTTCGCCCTCGATATTCCCGCCGCGTTGGCTGGAGACGCAACCATCCCTCAGGGGAACGGTTACGGCGCATTCACGGTGGCGAAGGACGGCAAACTCGCCATCGCCGGGAAGACGGCGGATGGGGAAACACTCACCGTCGGCACCTTTGTCGGGCCGAATGGACAGGTGATGATGTTCCAGCCCATGTACGCCAACACTCCCAAGGGTTCGTTCGCTGGCCACATGCTCATCGACAACAAAGACACCGATGACACGCTGGACAACACCATCGGCGCTCCGCCCGTGGAATACCTAGACCAGGGAGATCCTCCTGAGGGAGAAGATCCGCCGCCGCCGATAGCGCTGCCAAATTATCCAGTTACCTGGCTGCGTCCTGCCTTCACGGCGGCCACCGCACGCACCTACAAGGCGGGCTTCGGACCGATTGAACTGACCCCCGCGGGAGCCCGCTATGTGGCCCCTGTCGCCGGCACCACCACCGTCCCCGGCTTTGTGATCCTGCAGCTTCCTGAAGGCGGCGCCGATAATGCCGAACTGGTCTTCACCGAAGGCGGCCTGCAATTCGCCGCCGCCACTCCCAATAACGACCCAGACGTCACGCTGACCATCGCCAAAGGCAACAAGGTCACCGTCACCGCCCCGGTTGGAAATCCAGCCAAGGTGGTGATGACGCCCACTGCCACGACCGGAGTGTTCAAAGGCACCTTTGTCTTGTCGCAGCCCAACCCCCGCACGGTGGCGCCGTTGACACCGGCGACTGTCACCCGGACGGTGACCTTCCAAGGGTTGATCATCAAGGATTTGGACGGCAACTACCGCGGTTACGGCTACTTCCTGGTGGCACAACTGCCGAACAACACCACTCTGGTTGCAAATACGCCCATCCTGTCGGGTCAGGTTCTCTTGCAGAAGAAGTAGACCTCAAGTCCATCTTAGTATCCCACCGGTCGCGGGAGCTTGCCTGCAAGTTCCCGCGTCTTGCTGTTGTCAGCGGGGGTCAAACTCGCTAGCTTTGGGGGTGGATGTGACTGCCGCAGGATTGTTCCCGGCCACATCATTGTTTCAAAAGCTGCGTAAAAATCGATGTTCTCGCTCCCGGTGGTGAAGATAGGCTCTGTTTCGGTGGATGGCGCGGAGCCGTTGTTCATCCTCGGCCCCTGTGTGATTGAAAGTGAGGATTTCATCTGGGATATGGCGGAGCGGCTTGGCGCCATCGCCCACAGCCTGCGCTTGCGCTGGATTTTCAAAGCCTCCTATGACAAGGCCAATCGCAGTTCCATCGGCTCCTACCGCGGACTGGGGGTGAAGGACGGTTGCCGTCTCCTGGAGCAGATCGGCCGGAAACTCGCCGTCCCCGTGACCACGGATGTGCATTCCCCCGAGGAGGCAAAGATCGCGGGGGAACATATCGATCTCCTGCAAATTCCGGCCTTCCTCTGCCGGCAGACGGACCTGCTGCTCGCCGCAGCGGCCACCCAGCGGGCGGTCAATGTCAAGAAGGGCCAATTCATGGCCCCCTGGGATGTGAAAAACATCGCGGAAAAGCTGGCCAGCGCCAATTGTCAGAATTTTCTTTTCACTGAACGCGGAACCACCTTTGGCTATCAAAACTTGGTGGCGGATATGAGGTCACTGTACTGGATGAGGGAGTTGGGCTACCGCGTCATTTTTGACGCGACTCACTCTGTTCAGCGGCCGGGGGGATTGGGAACCACGACGGGGGGGGATGGCAAATTGGCGCCGGTGCTGGCTCGCGCCGCCGTCGCCGCCGGATGTGACGGGGTATTTATGGAAACGCATCCCCATCCAGAGAAAGCCTTGTCCGACGGCCCGAACCAGGTACCCCTGGAGCAAATCGGTGAAGTGGTGGAGCAGCTTCGAAAAATTCATGAGATTGTACGTGAAACCGCGTGAGATAAAAGGTGTGCGGTATCGCACGCGTGCTCTTCCATGCCTGGTGGCTGCTTTGCTGGCCGTCGGGGTTGGCAGTTATTGCCAGGAAACCGGAGAAACCGGCATGTCTGCCTTTGGCCGGCTGGTGCCGTTGGGGTACGTGAACCGGCAGGTCCGCATTCCTTCCTTTGCGGATGACGGGAAGATCGCTACAACTTTAACGGCAGAAACGCTGATCCGCATTGACGATGACCGGTTGCAGGCGGGAAAATGCACCATTGAAATCGCGGGAAAGCGCCGCGAGGAAGATATTCGCGTCGATCTGATGAGCGCCATTTATTACATGAGTGACCGCACTCTGCGCAGCGGTGATCGCAGCCAGGTCAGCCGTTCGGATTTTCGGGTGGAAGGCGATTCCATGGTGTTCGACACCCAATCCTCCATTGGACGGATGAAAGGCCACGTGCGCACAATCATCTTTGACACTGACGCGCTCTCTGGCAAATCGGGAGGTGTCCCCCAACCCGCAAACTGACATGAGAAGAATTTTCTGCATCATCCCCATCGCCCTGCTCGCTACCTCGATGGCAGCTCAGGGGCAGGGTGCAGGCCCTTCCCGTCTGAGCCCTCCATCCTCAGATCGGAAGAAGGATCTCAAGGATGCCGCGGAAAAACTGCGGCAGGCAAAGGACACGATGGATCTGGAGAAGGCCAAGAAGGCTGCGGAGGGCCTTCTTGAAAAGTTGCCTCCCAAAATGACCGAAACCGCCAAGGATGCGCTCGAGTCGCCGGAGAATCGTGGCAAAATCCTGGAAGCGGCCAAATCCGCTGCCGGGAGCTTGTTGCCAGAGGCACAAAAGCTGATGAGAGGCGATCAGGCGCCTGCCACGGCGCCCCCGGCAAATAGCGCCGTTGCCGGGCAACCGCCCGCAGCCCTCGGGCCTGCGCCGATACCGCTGCCATCCCTGGTGGGCACCGCGCCCGCCCTGGGGAAGAATGCGGTGACCATCGAGTCAGATGATTCGACCTTCGATCTGAAAAACGCGATCTTCATCTACACCGGTCACGTCCGCGCCCGGCACCCACAGTTCTACATCGAGTGCGAGGAATTGGAAGTGCACATGAACAAAGACGACGAGTTGCCCGAGAAAAAGACCGTTCCGAAAAACGATCCCCTGCATGTCCCTGGAACTGAAAAAAAGAGCCCCGACAACCGCGTCAAGATGGCCATCGCCACCGGCCCCATGGTAACCATCGAGAAACGCAGCGAAAGCGGCGAAATTCAACAAGGGAAATGCAAGCGCGCCGTCTACAACGGCTCGACGGGAGAGATCGTCATGAGCGATTATCCACAGGTTCAGAGCGGCAATATGCTTCACATCGCCACCGATCCCAGCACCGAGATGATATTCGATCCCAATGGCAAGTTCCACTCCAACCGTGGCCGCCAGCGTACGATCATCCTTCAGGCCGACACAGTGCCTGGCGCGTCTCCTGCTGAATCACTACCCAAGAGCAAACCCAACGCACCGTGAGAGGAAATTGAGGCATGGCGGCGGCACAACCCAGGCAAAAGCAAGACCGGGCAGATGAATCCTCCTCCTGGGTGGAGGTGGCCATTGATCAGTCCACTCGGAATATCGACGCCAGTATGAATGAAATGGTCCAGACCGACGCTGCCGCTGAAAGCCAGTCGCAGAGCGTGCTGCTGCACACCGAGGGCCTGAAGAAGGTCTATGACGGGCGCGCTGTGGTTAACGGCGTGGACATCGAGGTGAAGAGCGGCGAGATCGTCGGTTTGCTGGGTCCGAATGGAGCGGGCAAGACAACGACCTTTTACATGATCGTTGGATTGGTGCGTCCCAATGGCGGGAGGGTGGTATTTGATGGCAAGGATGCCACCCATAATCCCATGTACATGCGCGCCCGTCTTGGCATGGGTTATCTCCCGCAGGAAGAGTCAATTTTCCGCAAACTCAGCGTGCGGGACAACATCCTGGCCGTGATGGAGACGCAGAACTACACGCGCGAACAGCGTGAGGAACAGTGCCAGCAACTGATGGAGAAGTTCGGCATCGCCCATGTCGCGGACAGCCTCGCCATGACCTTGTCCGGCGGTGAAAAGCGCCGCCTGACCATCGCGCGGTCACTGGTCACGGAACCCAAGTTGCTCATGCTCGATGAGCCCTTCAGCGGCGTCGACCCCATTGCTGTGAATGAAATCCAGGAAATCATTCGCATGCTCCGCCGCGCCGGGCTTGCCATTCTCATCACCGATCATAACGTACGCGAAACCTTGAATATTGTGGACCGCGCCTACCTCATCTACGAAGGCCAGGTGCGGCGTCATGGCAGCAAAGATTTTCTGGTCAATGATCCTGAAGCACGCCGCTTGTATCTGGGCGAAGACTTCAGCATGTAAATCCCAAATTTAACCCAAACCCAAGAGGAGGACCGACAACAATGCAAGTACACAACGTCAACCTGCCGCTCATCGTCACCGGACGCCATGTGGAGGTCACCGAAGCCATTCATGATTACGCCCGGAAGAAGGTGGAGAGCCTCCATCTCGACTATCCCCGTATCATCGAGGCGAAGATCGTGCTTGAAGTGCAAAACCATCACCTGCACACGGCGGAAATTATCCTCTTCTGCGCCAATCACATAGTCATTGAGGTCAAGTCCACGACGGAAGACATTTACGCATCGATCGACGAGTCCATCGCGAAAATCGGCCGCCGCATGCGCAAATACAAGACGCGTCTGCTCAAGAACCACCGCCCTCGCAAGAATGGGTCGATCCGGCACATCGAGGAGAAAGTCTTCCATGACATCGCGCTCGAAGGTGACTCGGATCAGGTCGAACATTCCTACGTTCACAAGGAACAATTCCGCGTACGCCCGCTGTTCCCGGATGAGGCGATCATGGACTTGGTGATGAGTGACCGGCCCTTTTTGTGCTTTCATAACCAGCAGACTCACAAGCTGGCCATCGTCTTCCGGCGCAATGACGGCGAATACGGCCTCATCGAACCCGAGGACAA
>JAXMIV010000483.1:0-3430 GCA_034377045.1 Prosthecobacter sp.
CTCCTTCGCCAGGTCCTTGGACTCGCTGACGTCTTGGGCCAGGTTCTAGAGCTGCCAGGGTTCGGTGTTGGCGCGGCGCGTGAGTTTCCAATCACCTTCGCGAAGACTGCGCCATTGCTCTTTGCGGCCCTGGTTCCACACCCAGTAAAGCGCGTCGTGAGGAGAGGGCGCCTCACCAGCCAGGGTCTTCAGCGGGTCCTTGCCATCGAGGACGCGGTCCTTCGGCGGTTCCCCGCCAGCGGCAGTGATCGCCAAAGGCAGCACGTCGAGACTCGAAAGCATCTCACGGCAGACGCTGCCCGCTTTGAGCCGGCCCGGCCAACGGACGATGGCAGGCGTGCGAATGCCGCCTTCATGGGTGGTGATGCCGCCCTCGCGCAGCGGCTTGTTTGATTGCGCCTCCAAGCCGCGTCCCTTGAGCATGAAGGCGCCGTTGTCGGAGACGCATAGCACCAGCGTTTGTTCGCGCAGTCCGGCGTTATCGACCGTGGCAAGCACGCGGCCGATGGCATCGTCCAGGGCCGTCAGCACCGCGCGGAAACGTTTCTTCTCATCCACTTCATCCGGTGGGCAGCCGTAGAGCGCCAGGTATTTGGCCGGCGCCTGCCACTCGATCTTTTCGCCAGGCTCCGTGTTCACCGCGCTAATAAAATGGGCGGCATTAAAGGGCAGGTAAATGAACCACGGCTGCGCCTTGTGCCGCGTGATGAAGTCGATCGCGGCATCGGCAAAGAGATCGGTGGAGTATTGGCCGCGCAGATCCACCGGCTCCGTGCCGCGGCGCAGATCATTCTGCCCGTGATACAGGTGTTTGTAATAGTGAATGTTGCCCGACATGTGGCCGAGGAACTCGTCGAAGCCGCGATCCGTCGGCCGAAACCCGGGCGCAAAACCTATGTTCCATTTGCCAAAGGCGCCCGTGGCGTAGCCCAGCGGTTTCAAATACTGCGGAATGATCTTCTCAGTGAGCGCCAGTCCTTCGCCGCCCATATTCTCCTCAGGGCTGAGCTGGTAGTTCAGGCTGTTGCGCTCCGGATGCCGCCCCGTCAGAATCGCACCCCGCGACGGCGAACAACTCGGTGAGCCAATGTAAAAGTCCGTGCAGCGCACCCCCTCCGCGGCCAAGCGATCCATGTTCGGCGTCTTCACCTCCGCATTGCCGTAACAACCGAGATCGCCGTAGCCGACATTGTCGATGAACAGCAGAAGAATGTTCGGCTTTGGCGCGGCGATGGCTGCGCTGCCGAAAGCGGCGAAAAGTACAAAGATTTGGAGAAGCAGCTTCACGGATAGAAAAGTAGTCCAGTTGCGCCGCAACTGGGGATTGGAGCTTCTGAGATGGCCAGTTGCGGCGCAACTGGTCTACTTTAAAACTTCCACTCCCCCCGAAACGGTCGCTTCGCCAGCAGCGCGTTCGCGGCCGCATCGTCACCAAAAGTCTCCGTCTCGGGATTCCACGCCAGCTTGCGTTTGGCCTTCAACGTGATCGCGGCCAGTTGCGGCAGCATGTCGGATCGCACGGAGGATTCGATGTCGCAGATGGCGCGGGTACGGTTCTTGATGGCATCGACAAAATTGCGCGTGTGCTCCAGGCTCACCGGCAGCTTGACCGGCATGGTGCCCACCTTGTTCTGCGGATCACGCAGGATGGCTTCGTCGCTGGCTTTGATGCCGCCGCGCAGCACATGCACCCAACCGGAGTCGCCGATGAAGCGCGTGCCGTGCGTGATCCCGTCACGGCCTTCATTGACAAAGGTCACCGGCGCGGCCTGGGCAAACTCATAGCGGATGCGCCACGTCGTCATCAGATCGCACGTGCCGCTTTGCGGATACTCGGCGCTGCCTTCGACACTGACCGGCCCGGTGGCGTCCGTGCCGTTGCCCCATTGGGCGATGTCGAGGTGATGAATGCCCCAGCAGGAAATCATGCCTAACGAAAAGTTGGAAATGTTTTCGTGATTGTCCCGCTTCAGCTTGTCAGGGCTGTAGAGCGTCATCGGCGCCGGCCCGACCCAGCGTTCCCAGTCCAGGTAGGACGGCACTGGCTCGCCCACAAAGATGGGGCTGGTTTTGCCACCTGGCACGCCTACCTGGATCGCCTCCAATTTCCCCAGGCGTCCATTGCGCGCCAGCTCGCTCGCCCAGCGGAACTTCATGTCCGACCGCTGCTGCATGCCGAACTGAAAGACGACGCCGGTTTTCCGCACGGCCTCCCGCACAAAGCGCGCTTCCTCAAACGACATCCCCATCGGCTTTTCATGGTAGATGTGCTTGCCATTCAGGATCGCGTCCGCGGCGGGAATGCTGTGCCAATGCACGGGCAGCGCCATCAGCACCGCATCGACACCGGCGTCCCGATTCAGCTCGCGAAAATCCCCATACGTCTTCACATCGGCGCTGCCGTAGCGTTCCTTGATCAAGGCCTTGGCGCGGTCCAGGTTCTGGGTGTTCACGTCGCACAGGGCCGTGACGCGCACATCGTCATGATTGAGAAAAGCCCGCAGGTCCACCGTGCCCTGCGCGCCGACGCCGATGACGCCCAGCGTGACCCTATTCGAAGGCGCCACCGCCCCGTCCAGGCCGAGGGCGCTGGACTTGATGATAAACGGCAGCCCCCAGGTGGTTGCCGCGGCACGGGTGACAAAGGAACGACGATTCATGGCAGGAAGAGAACGATGCCACGAAGGCCGGCCTTCAGACAAGGTTTATCGTGAAACGGACGTTTGTTCTCCTGGCACCGCTCCATGACTCTCCGCCTATCCATCATCCGAAGCGCCCTCATCCTCGCGATGGCGAGTTTGTGCCTGGGCGCCTTCGCCGGCGAAAAGGAAGAATGGGCGGCGGCTTTTCAGAAGCGGCTGGACTGGTGGAGCTTGCAGCCGCTGGGTCATGCGTCGCCGCCGGAGGTCAAGGATGTGGCTTGGGCGGGTGAGCCGGTGGACCGATTCGTGCGTGCGGCTCTGGACGCGGCAGGCCTGGCTCCGGCAGCGCCGGCGGAGCCGGAGGTGCTGCTGCGCCGCGTCGTGCAGGTGCTCACCGGTCTGCCGCCAACGTCTGCGCAACGAGAACGATTTCTGGCAGGGTGGCAAAAAGACGCGAATGCGGCCTATCAAAAACTCGTCGAGGAAACCCTGGCTTCGCCACACTATGGCGAACACTTCGCCCGGCATTGGATGGATGCGGTGCGTTACACCGATACTTATGGTTATGAGTGGGACAATCCGGTGAAGGGTTCGTGGGAATACCGCGACTACCTTATCCGCGCCTTCAATGGCGATCTCAGTTTCCGGCAATTCGTCACCGAACAGCTCGCGGGTGATCTCATTTCTGAACCGCGCATCAATCGTGAACTGGGTCTCAATGAAAGCCTCATCGGTCCGGTGTTTTATCAGCTTGGCGAGCACCGGCACGGCAGCAGCCTGATGTTCAA
>JAXMIV010000484.1:0-3298 GCA_034377045.1 Prosthecobacter sp.
CGGAAACGCCCTGCAACCTGCCGCTGACGCAGGCATTCAGAAGCAGGAACGGAAGGACGGCAAGGGGGGCAGGGCAACGCACGGTCAGCGGAACTATGCACAGCAGAAGCGGAGACAGCAAACGCAGAAGGACTCCGAAAAATAGGGCCCATAGGTCACATGCGACCTATGGGCCCTATTTTCTGAAGTCCCGCTATTCATCCCTTCGGCGACTGCGCCTTCGGATCGAGTTGGCTATAGACCCCGAAGTCATTGTAGAAGAAACGTTTCGCCACACGGTACATCCAGTGCCGCTCGGGGATCTGCTCTTCGCTGCGCCATTGGCTGGTACGGGGCTTCATCGCCTGGGCTTCGGCGAGCGCGGTCTGGCGAATGGTGGTGTCCGGGGCGTTGTGACGCTTCACCAATTCGACCACCAAATCCGGCCGCTCCAGGACAATGCAACCGCGCGTGTGCTTGGCCGAGGTCTCGCGGAAGTCCTTTAGGAAAGCGGACTGCGTGAAGACATCGAAGAGGTCGCGATCCGTGCGCACCGTGTCGGTGGCGAATTGGATGATCGGGCAGGGCTCGATGCCGCCGGTGGGCCCGATGTGGTGGCTGATGCCGGTGGCCATGGGACAGAGGGCCTGGCCATCGTGATCATAATACGCATCAACAATCGCAATCGGCATGGTGGCGCGATTGTCGACCACGAAGCGGCGCACCTGAGTGATCTGTTCCGGGCGCAGGGCCAGTTGATCATTGATCTTCGGACCCACAGGCCGGTAAGTGTGGTACCAGGTGTAATGCACGCCCATGTCGATGAGCTTTTGCAACCACTCGCGGTTCAGCAGATCGTCCAGATTCGTCTGGCACAGGCTGGTGGCCACACCGGTCAGCAGCTTCGCATCGATGCAATTTTTCAGGCCGCGCAAAGTGCGGTTGAGCACGTCCTTGTTGCCACGGCGTTCATCACTGACCGTGCTGTTGCCTTCGACACTGATCAGCGGTGTCGCATTCCCCAACTTGCGCAGGGCCTCGGCGACTTTTGGGGTGATGAACTGGCCGTTGGTGAAAATCTGAAAGTAGCAATCCGGGTGCATCGCCAGGAAATCCAGCAGCTCCGGGTGCATGAACGGCTCACCGCCGAGGATGCCGAAGAAACTGTTGCCGCGCCGCTTGGCGTCGTTGACGATTTTGTTCAGCTCATCGAGCTTAATGGCCTCGCGCGGTTTGTCGACATCGACCCAGCAGCCCTGGCAGCGCAGGTTGCAGGAGTTGAGGATGGAGATGTAGAGGAAGGGCGGAAAAAACTCGCCCTTCTGCATGCGCTTTTTGAAGAGCATCACGCTGCGCGCGCCCTTGTAGCCAAAGTTCCAGCCGATCTTCGCCAGGCAAAGCGGATCAACGGTGCGCAAGATGCGTGAGGTGAGAGAAAAAATCATGCTGCTGGAGAATACGGACCTGGGAGACACAGGATTAACAGCATTTCAGCAGAATGCAGGGAGGAAGTGCGGGATTCGGTGACCAGGCGGCTGTTGGATGACGGTGGCGCAAGCCCGGTCCTTACGCCTCGGGCGCCCCTTCCTCCCCATGCCCCTCTTCGGCCATGCGTTGGATAATCGCGCTGAGGTGCTCAATGTAGCCATGCACGTCCAGGTCATCCGGCTCCGGCTGGCCGCGCACGGAATACAGCCAGCCGACCTCGTAGGGGTCCGTGCGGACGACACAGGCGTCCTGTTTCAAATACGGGTTGCCGCCGGCAAACTGGCCCTCCATCACGCAGTAGACATCGGACGCCGCCTTGAAACCTTCCACCCAGCCGACAATGTCCCCGGGCGCCACGACCTGTCCCAGCGCTTTCTGCCACTCGCAATCCACCAATTCACCCAGCATTCGCGTGGCGAACTTCGTGAATCCGACCCGCCACACCCCCGGCTCCTCCGCCACCGGCGCCATCCAGTAATGCGACTTGGAGTAGCGAAACGCCTCCGGAAACCGGGCGGAAAAGCGGGCATGCTTGAAGCGGACAGTGGGCAGCGACATGGGAAAAGGAACAACGGGCCGGTTTCATACGCAGTGCGGGCGAGTGAATCAACAGCGGGTTCGGTGGGCGAACTGACCTGCGTTTGGAAACTTCCGCCCTTGGCCGCGTAATTTAGCCACCATGAAACGCCTGCTGCTCGTTGTTGTCGCCTGGGGCCTCATTATCCACCCGGGCCGGTCCCAGACAGTCAGCGAGCAGGTTCTCTTCTCCCTCGATGACGAGTCGATCCCGTGGCACGACAACCTCAAGCTCACCATGGTGCCGCCCAAGAAACATCCCGCCAATCCGGTGATGGGGCCGGGCGCGCCGGAGAGTCCGGACGGCAAAGGTACGCTGCTGTACGGCACCGTGATCAAGGAAGGGGACAAGTTCCGCATGTGGTACATTGCCTGGCCGCATGCGGACAAGCGTTATCCGGATCAGGTGTACTATCGCCCGGTCGCTTATGCCGAGAGCCGCGACGGCATCAAATGGGAGAAGCCGAATCTGGGTCTTCAGGAGTTTCGTGGTTCGAAGAACAACAATCTGGTCTTGATCGAGCCTGCCGATCACACCTACTCACGGGCCAACGATTACGTCAGCGTCTTGCGCGATGACGAGGAGACTGATCCGGCGCGGCGGTACAAGATGGCCTACATCATTTATGACCGTCCCGCGCGCCACAGCACGACCGTCACCGCCGTGAGTCCCGACGGATTGCATTGGCAACTGGCCAACACCAAGTCCTTCACCAAAGGCCATTTTGAAAACACCTCGCTCATCAAGTTTCAGGGCTTGTACTACCTCACCGGGCAGAACACCGGTGGCTACGGAGGCCATCTGCCCAACGGCGAAAATGCGGGGCGCGCGATGACAGGTTTTTTCTCGCCCGACTTCAAGCATTGGTCCGGTGAACGCACTCTCAATTTCTTCCGCAGTCATCGCCTGCCCGGTCCTGAGAATAGCGGGCAGGAACTCCACATGGGCGCCGGGTTGTGGAATCGCGGCAATGTCATCATCGGCCTCTATGGCCGCTGGTTGGGTGACACCATCAGCACCGCGGCCGACAAGAAGAAGATCACACCGGTCTATGGGCTGAAGATGGATCTCGGCCTGGTGATCAGCAACGACGCGGTGCACTATCGCGAGCCAGTGCAGAACTACATCGCGGTGGCGAACGGCGGTGAAGACGAGTGGGATGCCGAGGCGATCCTGCAGGCCCAGGCGTTTCACAACACCGATACGGAAACCTACATCTGGTACAGCCACTGGCACACCAACAATCCTTTCCCC
>JAXMIV010000485.1:0-4284 GCA_034377045.1 Prosthecobacter sp.
TTGCGCTGATGGTCGGCCCGCCGGGAACCGGCAAGTCGATGATCGCCAAACGCATCGTCACCATCATGCGTTGAGCCACAAATCACGCCCACAAATTCCGGTCTAACGTACGATAGTTCACCGCTTCCAGAATGTTGTCCGCGCTGATCTTGTCATGACCTGCCAGATCCGCGAGGGTGCGCGCGACTTTCAAAATACGGTCGTGGGCGCGGGCTGAAAAATTCATTTCGCCCATGTTGTGCTCGAGGTAGGAACTGCCTTCGGCGTCCAGTTCGCAGTGCTTCTTGAGCAGGCGCGGGGTCATGGCGCTGTTGGTGTGAATGGCGGGATGTTTTTTGAAGCGCTCGGCCTGGATGCGCCGAGCGCTTTCCACACGGGCGCGGATGGCTTGTGATGATTCGCCCACGTCCTGGGAAGTTAGCGCTTTGTATTCCACCAGAGGCACTTCGACATGCAGATCGATGCGATCCAGCAAGGGACCGCTGATGCGCTGGCGATACTTTTGGATCATCGGTGATGAGCATCTGCAGGCTCTCTTTGAATCGCCAAAATACCCACAGGAACACGGGTTCATCGCCGCCACGAGAAGCGTTTGGGATGGGAAAGTCATCGTGCCCGCGGCGCGGGAGATGGTGACGCGGCCGTCTTCCAAAGGTTGCCGCAAAACTTCCAGAGTACTGCGCCTGAACTCCGGCAATTCATCGAGAAACAAAACACCATTGTGTGCCAGCGAAACTTCCCCCGGACCGGGATTGGTGCCGCCGCCGAGCAGGCCGGCATCGCTGATCGTGTGATGCGGCGAGCGAAAGGGACGCGTGGACACAAAGGCCTGCGTCTCGGAGAGCAGGCCGGCGGCGCTGTGAATCTTGGTGGTCTCGATGGCCTCGTCCTCGGTCATGCTCGGCATGATGGTGACGATGCGTTTGGCGATCATCGACTTGCCGGTTCCCGGCGGGCCGACCATCAGCATGTTGTGCCCACCCGCCACGGCGACTTCGATGGCACGCTTGGCATCCGTCTGGCCCTTCACATCGGAAAAATCGATGTCGTAATGGGCGGCGCGGGCGAAGAACTCGGTGGCACGGCACGGTTCGGGCGCGATCTCGATGTCGCTCTTCAGGTAGTCCACGACTTCGCGGAGATGACTGACGCCGATGATGTCAATCCCCGCGACGACGCTGGCCTCCATGGCGGCGCGTTTGGGCACCAGGAGGCGTTTGCGGCCTCTGGCGCGCGCCTCCAAAGCCACCGCCAGCAGTCCGCGCACGGGCCGTAATTCGCCATTGAGGGCCAGCTCACCAATCATCGCCGTTTCCTTGAGGATCGGGATGGGAATCTTGCAGCGATGCGCGATCAGGGAAACGGCGATCGGCAGGTCAAATCCGGGGCCTTCCTTCTTTAGGTCGGCGGGCGCGAGATTCACCGTGGTCACCCCATCATTCATGATGTACCCACAGGAAGCGATGGCGGCGGTGACACGTTCACGGCTCTCCTTCACCGAGGCGTCGGGCAGCCCCACAATGAACATCTTCGGGGTGCCGCCGCCATCATGGGACTCAATCTCCACCTCAACGGCATTGACACCGAGAAGCGTGGAAGAGTAGGTGCGGGCAACCATCAGCCCTTGAAACAACGCGCTGATGCCCGTCAATGCAAGACAAGAACAACGCGTGAGCACCCGGATTGGCCGGGTGGGTGCAAAGGTCGGATCTGACATACGGCCGCTGCCTTTTATGATCGCCAAAGGCTGTAACTTCGGACCATAAGACCGGTAAGTGTTTCCGAGCGCTGGTATTTTGGCGCGAGGCCCGCTACGATCAAAACTCCCGATGTTTCCCGATTATTCACATCAGGTTGCCCTCTTAGGCGGACTTTTGTTCGCCATTTCAGGGGCACAGGCGCAGACGCCCCCGGCGCCGACCCAGCAGGCCGATGTCGCGCGCCAGCAATCCCTGCACAGCAGCGCCTGGAATGGCAGTGTCACGGGCGAGGGCGAAAACGCGGAGGGCGGGCCTCTCGCCGCCCCCAAGATGGCGGGCGATGACGAGTATGGCGAGCAACGCATCCTGCTTCGCCGGGCGAGCTGGGCGCCCTGGAGCGTCGAAGTGGATGCGCAGGTGCTCTGGACGGACAATGTCGCTCTGGCGAATCGCAACGAGCAATCGGACACCTACCTGCGCACGGGGCTGCGCGTCGGCTACGCCAATCGAGTTGTAGGGAACCTTTTTGTTAACGCTTCCTGGGACTACCACACCGTCCGCCATAGCGAGGCTATCGGACTCGACTTCGACCTGGGACGCGGTGACCTCGGCTTCATGTACATGCTGCCCCAGTTGCGCGATGCGTTTCTGGTTGCGCGATACTCCTACTTCCGGCTCACGGAGGTCGGCGGGGGCTCGGTGTTGTTTGAGGACCATGTGCTTAGCCTGGGATTGCAAAAGCTTTGGAAGATCTCGCGCGGGCAGCAAATCTTCGCCGGGGGTTTATGGCGACCGGAGCACCGCCCCGCAGCCCTGGGAGGCCGGGCGGCATGAGTACAGCGTGGCGGTAGGCTGGAAGCTACCCGCCCGGGCGCTGGCCGATCAACGCCGCCCTGGAGCAACAGGCGGCCTGGCTCACCCAAGCCAAGAGTCCCGCGGAGGCGCAAAAGGTGCTGGAGCAGACGGTGCAACTGCGCCGCCGCCTCGTCAGCGCCGGACAGGGGGATCAGAGTTACCAACGCCAGTTAGGGGTCAGTTTGGAGCGTCTGGCGGACAATCTCAGCGCCCAAGGCCGGAGCGCCGACGCCCTGCCGCTGTACCAGGAGCGCCGGGACATCGCCGTCAGTCTGGCGAAGGCGGATCCGCTGGATACGGGGCTGCAGACGGATCTGATCACCGCGCGGGAGAAGCTGGCAGGCGCCCTGGAGTCCCAGAAGGCCTGGAAGGAAGCCTTGGTCCTGCGAGGAGAGATCGTTCGGAGTTGTGAGAACCGAGCCGAGGCCACTCCCGATGATACCCTCAGCCGTGTCGCGCTGGCAGGCGCCCATTATCACCACGCCCGCCTCTGCCTGATGAGCGGAGATCCGGCGCTGGTAAAAACCGCGTCTGCCGCCCTGGACAGAGCCCATGAAGTGCTGAGCATTCTGGCCAACGCAGGGGTGCTCGATGACGCGGGTCGCCAGCTCCAAACGTCGGTGGAAACCGCGCGTACAGCCCTCGCCAAGGCCCTGTCTGGCGGTTGATCAGGAGTGCAGAAGCGGGCTGCGCAGGGTCAGTTCCGTCACTTCAGGCGGGCAGCCGATGCGCATGGGCACGCCGACGCAACCGATGCCGCGATTGACGTAAAGTTGGAGGGCGCCGACATCAAAGTGCCCAGCCAGGTACTTCTTTCCCCAGCGGGCGCGGCGCATGGCCATCGGGTCCTTGCCGCGGAAGCGCAACTGGCCGCCGTGCGTGTGACCGGAGATCTGCAAGCCTTTGACTCCGGCAGCGGCGATGACATCCGCGACGTCCGGTTCGTGCATCATCAGAATCAGGGGCTGATTGTCACGCAAATCCGCCAGAGTCTTGCGGATGTCGGGTTGGTTGACGTAAACAGAATCAAAGCCGGCAAGGTGGAGGGTGCCGCCATCGGTGTGGATGTGGCGGGTCTCATTGCGCAGGACCGGAATGTTGCGCTCTTTCAGGGCATTGATCACCTCCTCGGCACCGCTCCAAAAGTCGTGGTTGCCAAGGATGGAGAACACTCCATGGGGCGCCTGCAACTGTTGCAGCAGTTCGGCGAGCATGCCCGCAGGGCGGGCGGTGTCGGTCACAAAGTCGCCGGTCAAAGCGATCAGGTCAGGCTTGAGCGCATTGCAGGCGTCCACGGCCTTTTCGATGTCTTCCAGCGTGGTGAAGGGCTCAAGGTGCAGGTCGCTGAGCTGGACGATGCGAAAGCCATCCAGGCCGGGCGGCAGGCTCGGCAGGGTGATTTCGACACGCTCCACCTGCAAGCGCTTACGCTCACCCGCGCTGACGCCGGACGCCCCGCCAAGAGCGGTTAAGTACATAAGACGGCGTAGGAGGAGGCGGCGCGAATAGAGTTCTGGCATCTGTCGTTCTACGGCGGGACGACCCTTTTGGTTGTAAAAAATGCGTTACGGAATCGCCATCCGGGCAGAGATCGGGTTGCAGAAGAATGCAAGAGGCCCGGAGTTGGGCACGAACTGATCTTGGAAACCATGCTTCGCATCGTCGCTTTCATCTTCGCCAGCGCCTGGGTCTCCACCCTTGCCGCGGAAACCTTGGGTGTGGTGATCGA
>JAXMIV010000486.1:0-4636 GCA_034377045.1 Prosthecobacter sp.
GGATCCGGAGTCAGCACGACTGCGCCAGCGGCCGAGACATGGGCGTCCGGTCCGATATAAACGGTCGCCAGGGCCTCCGGCGGATTTGGATTGAGTGAAGGGAATTTGTCCGCGCCTTTAATGCCGATGAGCCCGCCGGGCGCAAAGACCGAGCCCAGCACGTTGACGGTATCGCCTCTGAAGTCCACGCTGCCGAGCGGACCCGCGCGAATGACAGCGCCCTCACCGAAGACCAAATCACCACGAACCTTCAGCAAACGACTGAAGTCATCGGTGGAACCCAGTGCACCAAAGCTCAGTGACACCGGCGAACGCAATGCTTGCGGCAACGTGACCGTGCTCAGGGTCATGGCGCCTGTGCCGTCCTCAGCGGGCTCGTACAGGAAATTCTGCACCACGGGTTCGATCACCGTGGCGGGCGCGACCACGAGTCCGGGTGTGTATTGGTCCGGGCCGATGGCTTCACCGATGCTGTTCAGTGTGTGGGAACTGAAGCCGCCTTGATTGAAGAAGCCGGGTTGCAGGAGGAGCACATCCGGATTGCTCGTGCTGCCGCCGATCTGAATGAGGGATGCCTGCACCGTCAGTGCGCCACCGCGTTTGCCAACGCCTGCCATGCCGAGAAGTTCGGAACCAAGCGTGAGCTCGCCACCCTGCACCCATGGGAGGCTGCGGTCCTGGCCGGTCTTGATGACGATGCCGCCCGCATTGCCATAGGTACGCTTGCCTAACCAATCCATGCGCGCCCCACCCCCCACATCAATGACACTGCCAGCGGCGAGATTGGCGCTATAACCATTGATGGTCACGCTGCCGCCGCCGAGAACGAACGGATCACTCAGCGTATCAGGTCTGCCCAGGCGATCGTCGATGAACATGCCCGAGGTATCGAGCAGGGCGTCGGAGCCCAAAGTGATGAGGCCGCGCCCTGCCGACGGTGGTGGCGTGACGGCAGTCGGGCTCTGCTTCAACTCATCCGCCACGGACGGCGAAATGTTGTAGGCGTTGAGACTGATGGTGCCGCCTGGCGTGATGATGCTGCCGTTGACCGTGACGTTCGCGCCGTTGAGCGTTATGGAACCTTTCGGCTGGGCGATCAGGGATTCATCAGCAGCCACAATGATATCGCCGTCCTTGTTATCGACAGTCAGATTGCCAAAGCCGCTCTCGCTCAGCAGCGTGGCGGAGAGCACGACATTCTGCACGCGATCATCACGCAGCGCGATGGCGTGGCCATTCGCATCCAGCGCAAAGGGATTGGCCGCCAGTTGCGGCACACCGCTTTGGAAAATAACCGTTGGCGGCGTCGGTGAATAGACCGGGTAGAGCGAAGGTTGCAGCCTCTGCGCCTGGAACGTGAGCGACAGCGTGCTCGGCGCCGCCTGCAACTCGCGCTGGCGCGTGCCGTTGATGGTGTTGCCTAACAACTGGCCATCAAGCGCCATTCTCGGTGCGTTGATGCTGATGCTGCCGCCCGCCGCGCCGTAGGTATAACCGGCTTCATAGTGAGTGCCGAGCAACAACGACACGGTGTAGTCGTTGCTCACACCCCACTTCGCGCTCGTCGTGGTGAAGGTGCCAGTGTAAATGCCGTCATAGACACGATCAGGCGTGGCTTCGGAGATATCGAAAACTTGGCTGCCATACGCCACGCGGGTAGTCTGCACCATGCCGCCGAGATAGTTGATGTAGCCGCCGGAAACGTCAATGGAGGAGCCGGCCTGCGTCACCACGGAGCCGCCGGAGTTGATCTTCACCGTGCCGCCGGCGGTGGTGAGCTGATCGACCCCGCGCTGGATCAAACCGATGAATCCGCTTGCATCCGCGAGCGGTGTACCTGCCCATGCGGTGCCGTCAAAGATTCCCTGACGACGAACGTCCAGCGTGATGTCGACGCCGCGCAGGGGGCCATCGCGATTGTAGGAGAAGTCCGCGAACTCCGAGCCACGCAATTGCAGGGTGAGGATGTTTTCCGCCATCTGTGCCACAACTTCGGTGGTGCCCGCCACATTGATCGACGAGCCAGAGTCCATGTAGACCTGGCCGCTCGACAAGACGAAGCTGCTCTTTGGTTTTTCGCCTGGGACCAAATCCCATACGCCGGCGTTGATGGTGATGTTGGCATTCGGCGCGAGCACCATGGCGCCGTCTTCCAGATGAATAATCTCGCCGGTCATATTGACCTGTGACGCCAGCGCGAGCTTCGTTCCCACCACCTTTTCCGTGGATTCCAATTCGGGTGTGATCTGGGTGATGCTGTCCTGGCCCAGAGTGATGCTGCCCGATGCGTTGTACAGGAAGGGCGCGCCAAAGGCGGCGTTGGTCGGATCGTAAGCCGAATTGCTCACCGCGCCATAGCTTGCATTCAAATCAATGCGGCCATTGAGCGAGACCGAGGTGGTGGCCGTGAGCGCGCCCGATTGTTCGATGGTCTTGCCGGTCAGCGTGATGTTGCCACGCGGTGACTCAAGGTGACCAGTGTTGGTCACTGTCCCAGCCGAACCCGCATAGGAACCGACGATTGAATCTGATATCGAGCCGACATACACGTCGAGGCCGCGCAGGCTCGGATCGCTGCTGCTATGGGCGACCATTCCCACCTGCAAACCGGCGGCGAGGATCGTCTGGCCGTCCGGAGTATAGATGGTGCCGTCGTTGGTCACATTCGCCCCAATCAAAGCGATGCGTCCACCGACTTTGTCCGCCGTGGTCGGCGCGGTGATCTGCGCGCCGCTTTCCACCGTGATATCGCCGATTTTCTTGTCGGCGTTCAACTCGGGCATGAATCCAGGTGTGCCCCCGGTGCCCGCGGCGATGGGCAGGGCGGAAAACAGGTACTGCACGTCGGGATTGTTGAGCAAACCGCGAGTCACGAGGTTCGTATTCACCGGCAAAGCGGAGGCGACCAGTGTGTGGACATCGACCTGACTGTTGCGGCCGAAGATGATGCCGTTTTGATTGAGGATATACACCTGCCCCTCTGCTTGGATCTGCCCCAGAATCTGCGATGGTACGCCGGTCGGATCTTTGACGGTGTTGAACGCGATCCATTGCCCCGCATTCTTGCCGCCCAGGGTTTGATCGAAATGAACGGTGGTGTTGCGTCCGACGTTGAAGGTCTGCCAGTCGAGAAAGGCTTGTTGCAACTGCTGCTTGATCGTCACGGTCGTATGACCGCCCGCGACCGCCTCAGTGGGAGTGTCCGCGCCGGTTGGAGCGCCGTTGATTTGCAATCCGCCGGGCCGCAGACCGTCCGCGACGGCAGGGAGTTGTTGACCCACGTGGTTTGGATCAAGGTTGTTGCCGGCGGCGGCTTGAGCGCGCGCCTGGAGCTGAAGCTGCTGCACGGCTTGCACGGCCCTCGTGGTGCGTGCGAGAGCATCAGTTGCGTGCTGGCGCGCGACATCGGCGGCTGTGGAAGTGGCGGGGTTGGCGGAGTTCGCACCGGGAGTTCGTGCGGGGTTCGCAGGGCCACCGCCGCGAAGGATGTCGCCCGCGAGGCAAAGCATTGGCACCGACATGGCCAATGCGAAAGGAAAGCCTATTCTCTTGGCGAATGTTGAATGGTCCATGGGTGTTTAGTTCGGTTTACTAACGACAGCGCCTGGCTGGTCGGTACCGATCTTTTGCGTATCAAGTTTGTCACCGTAGTCCTGCATGTAGTTCTGAAACTTCACGCGCATGGAGCCCACGAACGGTTCCCGCGCCATCAGCGCCGTGCCGAGACCGAAGCTTTTGTATCGGTCCAAGATTTCCGTGGCGAGCCGATACATCTCACGGTTCTTCTGGTCATGCGCGACAACCCTTCTTTCGAGTTCGATCGCGCGGCCGACGGCCTCGACGCGTTCGCCCTCCTTCGCATTCGCGACCTTTTGCGCCTGTTCGAAGCCCGCCTTCCACTTCGCCAAGGCATCCGCATATTGCACGATGGTCTTGTCGCGAGACTGCAG
This sequence comes from Prosthecobacter sp., assembly GCA_034377045.1. Lineage (GTDB taxonomy): Bacteria > Verrucomicrobiota > Verrucomicrobiia > Verrucomicrobiales > Verrucomicrobiaceae > Prosthecobacter. The sequence continues at coordinate 3,951 of JAXMIV010000486.1, forward strand.
CTTCTGCTCTAGAGCATCGATCTTACTCTCAGCGTTCGCCTTATCATCTGCGGCCTGTGTGGTCGTCTGTTTGAGCTGCTTGTTCGCGGCATCAAGCTTCGCGGTAAGTTCTTTCACCTGAGCTTCAGCGGCGATTTGAGCCGCCTGCGCCGTGACCATCTGCGACTCCGAATCGGTGACACGCTGCGTGAGCTTTTTCAGCGCATCCCGCATCCGCGCCATCATGGGATCAGGCTGGGCTTGTTGGGCGGATGCGCTGCCGCAGGTTGCTGCGAGCATAACAATCATTGCTACAATGCCAACACGCAGAGGCTGGCCAGGTGAATCCATGTCTCTCATAATTTAGGTTAGTACTTCGCGCTAATGTCGATCATGAAGATGTCCATCTTCAGCGGCGGACCGGCGATCTGGGTGGTGCTCATCCAGCGGGCGCCGAGCTTGACGCTGGGCGAGAGCGCCACATGCGCCCCGATGGTGAAGCCCTGAAAATTTGTGCCGCCGCCGAAATCATTGTCCGTGAAAGCATCGGGCATCGCGTCGGACTCGACGTAGCGATAGTCGATCCATGTGCTCCAGTCGTACTTCTTCTCGAACTTGGCCTTGCCGAATTCGGTCTTAAACATGAACGCGGTGTCGCCACCTTCATACGCACCGATCTGACCAATGCCGGGATTCGCTCCACGATT
>JAXMIV010000487.1:0-3638 GCA_034377045.1 Prosthecobacter sp.
CACTGAGGCTCTTCTCGACGGAGGCTTTCCAGGTTTCAAGGGTGGCGGTCATTTGGGCGACGCGTTCGGGTTCCTGGGCGGCTAGGTCGGTGGTTTCTTTGGGATCTTTGGAGACGTCGTAAAGAAGGACGGCAGGGAGCGCTTCGTCGGTCTTTTTTCCCTTTTTATCCTTCTTGTTACGCCCGGCCACTGGATTTGTGTGCAGTTTGTAGGGCCAGTCGAGCAGCGCGGCGTGGCCAGGCTGTGGGCCGAGGTGATTCCAAAATGGAATGGGCTTCGCGCGTGACTCGGTTTGGTGATCAAATATCGGCAACAGGCTGAGGCCATCGAGTGGCTGAATTTGATTTTGCGGGACGGCGCCGGTGGCAGCGAGGACGGTCGGGTAAATGTCCAGCGTGGAGCAGGGTGTCTCACTGACGAAGGGTTTGGTGATGCGCGCGGGCCATTCGACGATGCCAGGCACGCGCACACCGCCCTCCCACAGCGTGCCCTTTGATCCGCGCAGGTCGCCGGTAGACTTCGGGCCTGCGGCGCCGCCGTTGTCGCTGTTATACCAGAAGAGAGTGTTGTCGGCAATTTTGAGTTCGCGCAAGGCGGCACGCAGGCGGCCGACACTGCGATCCACGGCGGTGATTTCGCCATAGTAGTTTTGATCCGCTTCCGGTAAGGTACTGTAGGCGGCCTTGTCATCTGGCAAGGCCTCATGGGGCACATGCGGCGAGCCAAACCAGACGACGGCGAGAAACGACTTATTCGCGCTGCCCTGACGGCGGATGAACTTCAGCGCTTCATCCGTGGTGATGTCGGAACTGTCGCCGTGAAATTTTTCAGGCACGCCGTCGCGGCCGAGCACCGGATCGAGGTCGAAGAAGTTGTCGGCGGAGACCCATTCGTCGAAGCCCATCTTGCCAGGAGAAAGCGGATCATCGGCGAGAATGGCGCGCCCCGGAATCGTTGTCGTGTTCTTGTCACCGTTTTTGCCATTGAGATGCCATTTGCCGAAGTGCCCGGTCGCATACCCTGCGGACTGCAAGACTTTCGCGACGGTCAACTCCTGCGCGCGAATGGGAGCGCCCGGACTGAAAGTGCCCATGCGGTTCGGGTGGCGCCCCGTCATGACACTGGCGCGCGTGGGGGAACAGTTGAAGTGCCCGGTGTAGAACCGGTTGAGGCGCAGCCCGTCCTTCGCCAAGGCGTCGAGATTCGGTGTCTTGAGTTCGGGATGACCGTTGTAACCGGTATCGCCCCAGCCCTGATCGTCCGCCATGACCAGCACAATGTTAGGCCGTTGCGGCGCGTCAGCGGCAAGGCTTCGGCCGCAAAGAATGGCCAGGGGCGCAAGGAGAATGAGGATGTGTTTCATGGTTCAGGAAAGGTAAAAGTTGGAGTTCCTTATTTCGTCTTCTTTTTCTTCGCCCTCGCCTTCGGACGATCGTCAAGGGTTTCGGCATTCACGGACTTGAGGTAGTTGGAGAGTGTGTCGAACATCGCGGTGGTTTTTTCCGGCATCGCCGCGGCGAGATTGTTCGCTTCACCGATGTCTTTGGAGAGGTCGAACAACTCCTTGTCGCCCGTTTTCCAGCTAACCACGAGCTTCATATCACCACTGCGATACGTCGAGTGCGGCTGTGGTGCAAAGTGAGGACGGTGAAACACCAGACCTGGCAGCGCGCGCTTCACGGCGCCGCTCCCGGCGTTCTCCAGCAGCGTGCGGAAACTGCCGCCGTCGATGTCCGCCGGCAAGGGTGCGCTGCCGCCGGCGAGGTCGTAAAAGGTCGGCAGCAAATCATACTGCGCGACCGGCACATGACTGACAGAGCCGGCCTTCACTCCGGGGCCGCGCACGATGAAGGGCACGCGGATGCCGCCCTCATAGAGATACTGCTTGCCCATGCGCAAAGGATGATTGTTCAACGGCAACGCTGTGTCGGTATCGTCATAGGTGCGATTGCCGCCGTTGTCGGAGCTGAAGACAATGAAGGTATTGCCGGCAATGCCGAGGCGGTCCACCTCATCGAGCAATTGCGTCAGGCCCGTATTCAGATCCTCCAGCATCGCGGCAAACATGGGCGTGAACTGGCGCGGCGGCTTGCCCTTGGCGAGATACTTTTCATGAGTCGCCGAGGTGGCCTGCACCTGGCGATGCACGGCGTAGTGACTGAGTTGCAGATAGAAGGGGTGCTGGTCCTGCACCTGTTTGCCGATGAACTCCGTCGCGCGCTTGGTGAGCGCCGAGATGAGTTTGGGATCGTCCCGCACCGCGTCCGCAAAGCGTGCCTCGCCTTCCCCACCGGCGCTGCCAGTGACGTTGCCGGTCATGCCATCGCTCGCGTCGTAACCGCATTGCTCAGGGGTCGAGATCATGTCCTCGCCCCATTTGCCGAAGTGTGCGCAAACGTAGGCGGGGTTCGCCTGCTTGAGAGCCCGCGGCAGGGTCAGATGCTCGGCGGGCACCCAGGTGCTCTTGAACTCCGTGCCGCGCTGCCGGGCCGGCGTCATGCCATTTTGCACGCTGCGCCGTGTCGGCGTGCACAGCGGTCCGGGCGAGTAGCCGCTGGTGAAGCGCATCCCTTCGTGCGCCAGCCGGTTCATGGCAGGCGTGTGAAAATACGCAATGGCCGACTCGGGAAGGTCAGGGTGCATTCGCTCCGACATCATCGACCAACCCTGGTCGTCGGTGAGAATAAAGATGAAATTAGGCGGCGCGGCGGCGGCGATCGACGCGAGGCCAAGGCAGGCGGAAATCAGGAGACTTTTCATAGCTTGGAGGAGTGCATGGGCGCCGATTGTCCCATTAACTCCATTTTTGACCGGGCCTTTCATGGGGCCGTGATCCGCCACCCTGAACCGTCAGCCAGGGAAAACCCTGAGGCTCATCCATGAAGCCGATTCCGAACAAGACTCATGGAATTCAGCGCCACTCTCACCGCACCTCCACCTCTGTTCAGGCCAGGCACCAGCGTGGTCGCCAGGGTGGATCCCGAAGGCGCCATCATGACCGTGACGGATATCCGCAGCGATGGAACCGACCTCCTTTATGCAGTCGCCTGGCTCGACGACATGAACCGCCGCCGCGACGGTGCGTTTAGCGGCAGCGATCTCATGCCGGCGGATGGGGAAAGTGAGGAGTGAGGCCTCACCATTCCGGCTGACTACCAGCCAACAGCCCAGGTCCAATCGATCATTGTTTTACCCGCCTCGGGCGCCCCGAGTTCAGGAATCCAAAACCTGATCAACCACGGAATACACAGAACACACGGAATGGGATCACCGATCCCCTCATTCATTCCTTTGCCACCCATTCCTTTGCCCCAATTCAGGGAATGAGTCAGGGCTGGACTGGCAGTCTTTGGCAGTTGGCTTTTAACCGCAGATTTCGCAGATGAACGCAGATGGGATCTGATGCAATTCCGCTGCTGTGGTTTCTGGAATATCTGCGCTCTCTGCGATATCTGCGGTTCATCCGATGCTGGGATTGAGCATTCCCCTGCCAACGTCCCCTGCATTTCCATGCGCCGGCCCGGCTCATCACGGCGGAGCGTGATGGCTACTGTGGGAGCACCGATCCCCCGGCCCAGTCTAACCACCCCCTCCCCTTTTTGTACTGACAAAACCTCCCCCAATCCCTACTTTCTTAG
>JAXMIV010000488.1:0-2766 GCA_034377045.1 Prosthecobacter sp.
TTGATCGGCGCCGCTGCCTTGTCGGTGGAAAGGGCGACGACGTTGCGCACCTTCGCGTCCATGCACGCCTGAATGACGTTTTCCGCTCCCAGGACGTTCGTTTTGATGCACTCAAAAGGATTGTATTCCGCCGTGGGCACCTGCTTGAGGGCGGCGGCATGAATGACCGTGTCGATGCCCGTCAGGGCGTGCAGCAGGCGGTCCCGGTCCCGGACATCGCCGATGAAGAAGCGAATGCGCGGATCGGTGAAGCGCTGCGCCATTTCGTACTGCTTCAGTTCATCCCGAGAGTAAACGACCACGCGTTTGACCTCCGGATTTTTGAGGAGGCGTTCTATGCACTTGTGGCCGAAGGAGCCGGTGCCTCCGGTGACGAGAATCGATTGGGCGGACAACACGTGGGTAGGACTGGGGTGGATTCGCAGTGCGTGGGCACCGGAAGAGCGACACTTGTCCGCACGCGGGGCGCCCGCAAGTCTAAATCACTCTTGCGCGCTGCCTGGTTGGCGGGTCGCCGCGCCCAGCGCCTGCTCTTGCAGATGCGCAAAAGTGAACTGCCTGACCTTTCCGGCCTGATTGGTCTGGATGAAGGTGCCCGCGCCGACGTCCATACAGGTCAGCCAGCCCTCGCCATAAACCCAGGTGTCGATGCAGAGGGCCTGAGGACGGATCACCGGCAGACCCTCCTTCTGCGCCGTATGCCCGCAGATCATCATCTTGCCGGAGACATGCGGGTACGAGTTCTCAAAACGTGTCCAGAAAAGCCAGTCATCCGGCTGTTCCGCCAATGGCAGAACCGCATTCGCATTGGCGTGGACAAAGAAATGCCGCTCCATTTCAAAATAGCGCAGGCAGCGGTTGTTGAGGAAGTCCAGGTGCTCCTTCGGCACCGCATCGAATTCCCAGGAATGACCGCCAGTGTACGAAAACAGCGTTTCACGTCCCCCGACCGCCAGCCAGTTTTCCTTCGGCAGCCGTCCCGCCGCGGCATCGGTGAAAAGAATCTCATGGTTCCCGGTCAGCGGCTTCAGTTGCGTGCGGCTCTCCAGTGTCAGCAGCATGTCCAGCACCCCCCTCGAATCCGGGCCGCGGTCCACATAATCCCCCATCGTCACGACAATATCATCCGCTCCCGGTTGCACCGCATCCAGCAGCGTGCGCAGAGCAGTCGAGCAGCCGTGGATGTCACCGATGGCCAAAGTTCGCATTCGCCCGCATTCTTGCGCGTTCCGGCCAGCACGCAAGCTCGGCCGTCAATCAAAGCACCGTTTGCCTCCCAAAGCGCCAGAATCGCGCGCAACGCCCTGGACTGCGGAGACTTGTCACCGCCTTTCACCAGCGGACTTGACCACTATCACCATCCTGGTCCGCTCATCATTGCCCCGACTCCAGTGGCTCCGAAAACAATGGGGGGCTTGGAGCTATCGAAGCAATGTTGGCAGACTTTGGCTGATAGTGAGCGCACTCCATTTGGAATCGCAAACCTCAAGCCCGCCAATCTGATGTCCAGTCGCTCAGATCAGTGGCGGATCGCTGCGACGTCAAAAATCTCCAAGATGGAGGTCAAAAAACAAACTTCCCCATCGTGGGCTGGCTCTGCGCTCAAAGTTAGACCGCAATCGGCGCCTTGATGGCGGGATGGGGATCGTAGCCTTCCAGGGTGAAGTCTTCGTAGTGAAAGGCGAAGAGGTCTTTGACTTCGAGGTTCAGCTTCATCACGGGCAGGGCACGGGGCTCGCGGGTGAGCTGGAGTTTGGCCTGTTCGAGGTGATTGGCGTAGAGGTGGAGGTCGCCGAAGGTGTGGATGAATTCCCCTGGCTCCAGGTCGCAGACCTGGGCGACCATCAGGGTGAGGAGGGCGTAGCTGGCGATGTTGAAGGGGACGCCGAGGAAGAGATCGGCGCTGCGTTGGTAGAGCTGGCAACTGAGTTTGCCGCGGTCGACGAAGAATTGGAAGAGGCAGTGGCAGGGCGGCAGGGCCATTTGATCGACAAGGGCCACGTTCCAAGCGCTGACGATGTGCCGGCGGCTGAACGGGTTGGTTTTGATGCCGTGCAGAAGCTTGACGATTTGATCGACGGGCGCGGCCTCGGGAGCGCCCTGCCAGCGACGCCACTGGGCGCCGTAGACGGGGCCGAGGTCGCCATTTTCATCCGCCCATTCGTCCCAGATGCTGACCTTGTTTTCCTGGAGATAACGGATGTTGGTATCGCCCTTCAGAAACCAGAGCAGTTCGATGATGATGCTGCGCAGGTGGAGCTTTTTGGTGGTGACGACGGGGAAGCCGGCGCTGAGATCATAGCGGCTCTGCTCGCCGAACACCGCATACGCGCCTGTCCCGGTGCGGTCCTCACGGAAGCTGCCGTGATCGAGGACTTTGCGAAGGAGGCGTTGGTATTCTTCCATAGCGTGCGCGGGGCACGTGGCTTATTTCGCGTAGGGCACCGGCGTCCCGGTGGAATTGGCCAAGGCATGAAAACGTTCCACCAGTTTGCGCGTCAGCGGCCCGGGTTTGCCGTCGCCGATCGGGCGGCGGTCATACTGCACGGCGGGGATGACTTCCGCCGCGGTGCCGCTGAGGAAACATTCGTGCGCCGTGTAGATGTCATGGCGGGTCATGGTGACCTCCAGGATGGTGATGCCCATCTCACGCAGCAGCTCGATCACCGCCTGGCGAGTGATGCCGTCGAGTGCGCCGGAAGAGATCGTCGGTGTGGAGACGATGCCGTTTTTGACGATGAAGACGTTGTCGCCGGTGCATTCGGC
>JAXMIV010000489.1:0-4455 GCA_034377045.1 Prosthecobacter sp.
TAGACTGTAACTTTCGACGTGGGCGGCACAGGAAACTTGAACCAGGCGAGAGTACCGCTGACTTCATTGTCAGCGAAATCGGAATCATCATAGGGCAAGACGGTAAGGATACCGGAGACAGAGGCCGTATTGCCATACAGCGGGGCGTAGATGAGCACCTCGCCACCGCCGCCGATGAAGGTGGTGGTCATGAAGGTGGTATTGTCCGGCAGCTTGCCGGTGACGGTGACGGCGCCGGTGGTTTCGTTTGGCTTGAAGGAGCCAAAGCCGAAACCCTCGGGCGACGGAAACGGGAAATTGGGGTCCGGCGGAGGCGGTTGCAGACTGAAGGTGTGCAGGGCGGCGAATGCGGTGGCCTTGTTGGTGGTCTTCCACGGATTGCGCCAGCCGATGGCCGGAGGCCCGGTCAGCAGGATCGGGTCACCGAGGACGCCGTTAAAGCCTCCTGTAGTCGGATCCAATGTCACCGAGAAAAATGTGGGTGCGGCCGGGGGCTTGCTCATGGACACCGTCAAGGTCGCGAAGGACGGATCGTTGGCATCGATTTGCAACTGCCCGACGATCGGCTTCATGGCGATACCGGTGATCAATTTGCCGGTCACGCCGCCCTTGGATGTGACGGTGAATTCCACGCGCGACCCGAGCATGCCGTTGGCGTCAATATCGGGAGCAATGAAGCCGTGGAACACCCCGGTGTAGGCGACATCCAGGGGCGCAACCTCGATGGTGAAGGTCAGTGCGACGGCCGTGGTGATCGCGGCGTTCTTGGCCTTGACCGTCACCAGATAAGTGCCGGCTTTTGTCGGGATGCCGCTGATATGGCCATTGGCCTGATTGATGGTCAGCCCCGGTGGCATATTGGTCACCGTGTAGGTCACGGGAGCATTGGTCGTGACAATATCGAGATGATACTGTCCGCTCACGATGGCCGGTGGCGGTGGATCTTCACCCAACGAAATCTCGGGCGCCAAAACTCCGGCCTGCGTGATCGTCAGAACCTGGCCGCCGATCTTCACCGTGCCCACGCGTTGCGCCAAAGCCGTATTCGGCTGAACGATAATGCCCACGAAGCCATCACCGTTCGTGAACGGGTCCGGAACGCAGGAGGCCCAGGGCAGAGTTTCCGCCACCGACCATGCCCCATCGGCGGTGACATCGATCCGGTAGGGATCATGCAAGCCCGTGGCCGGAAGGATCGTGCCTCCGGATGGCATGGCCAGCTCCGTTTCACTGAGGGTGCAGGTGCCCGGAGTCAGGTCGACCCTCGTGGAAGTGGTGGCGCCGCCGAAGGCATCCTTGGCTATGTAAGTAAAAAAGGCACCCTCTGGGAAGGTCGTCGAATTGAAGGTGGCCGCCGCGGTGAACACGAGATTGTTCCCCGATTTGACCAGTTTGCCGGCGGAAGTCGGAGACACTGCACTAAAGGACTGAATGCTCAGGGCATCGCCGTCCGGATCGGTGTCGCCGTCCAGAACGTCGAGAGTCACCACGGCGCCTGGCAGGACGGTGAAGTCATCCACATCCGCCACGGGATCACGGTTTTTCGTGGTGAAAGTCATGTTGGCGCCTGAAGCGGTGCCGAGAGCATTGGTGGCGCGGACGCGGTAGTGGTACTTGGTGTGCGGCATCAGGCCGGTCAGCTCACCGAGAATGATGGTGTTCGAGGTGCCATCGGCAATGCCAGGATCGGCGGGCTGTGTCGATCCATAAGCTGTCGTTAGGCCCCAGTCGACATAGACCGCCCGTTGCGAGCCCTTGGCATTGACTTCACCATGCACGGTGGCGCTTTCATGATACACGTCCGTGGCGGCCTGCGTCTTGACCACGGGCAGCAGCGTGGTCGTTGAGCCAAAGACGTAAAAGTTATCGGCCCAGAAACCGTGGCCCTCCGTGATGGCCGTCTCTTCCGCGGAGCCGTAGATGGCGATCCTGAAGCTGTTGCTCGCGGTCATGTTCCAGTTGGCGGCGCCCACGGGGCTGAAGGTTTTGAAAACCGTCCAACTGTAGCCATTCAGCGGACCGTCCGCATCGTAGGCGGCGGTGAGTTGCTTAGTCGTGTGATTCCAGGCGACCCGGACAGAGCCGAGCGTGGAACTGGCCGGCGCGAACTCCTCGGGTAACGTTTCCTGTATCCCATCGCGGTTGATGTCAATCGTGGACAGAAAATGGAACTCCTGCGGCTGCCCGGTCGTCCGGTAGTTTTCCAGCGCAGCGGTAAAATTGTCCTCAGGATCGGCACTATTGAGCACGGCGATGCCCATGCCCGCAGCCGTATTGCCCGGCGCCAGTGGGATGACTGGGACGTTCACATCCACCTGAGCGCTCCAACTGGAGCTGTAACTGCCGTTGGACTGCCAGATCCAGGCTTCCATCGAGTCATCGTCCGGAGCGCTCATGTCGGCGGCGAAACGCACCACGCCGTCCCCGCTCTGAGTCAACTCCGCGTTGCCATTCTCGACAATCTGGCCCCACTTCTGAGTGTTCCTGTCCGGGGTGGTGAAGAGATCGAAGTTGTTTGGGGTTCCGAAGATCGGCGGCTCATAAGCGCTGGCCGAATTGAAATTGTCCGCATACGCCTCGCCGGACGCGACTACAACGCCCTCTGACTCACCCTGCACCGAGATGCGAAACCTGGAGAGGTCCATTAGCCCCCAGTCCGAGAAGGGATCGTCGACGTCCACGCTGCCCAGCAAGGTCCATGCGTAACCATCGGAGCCATCATCCTCATAATAGAAGTTAAGAATTTTGTCCGTGGAGTCGAAGGCGACCCGGACGACGCCGTCCGTGGCGGTGGTGGGCGCGCTCGCTTCCCCGGCCCCGGGGCCCTCCTCTTCGAAGCGAAACTGCTTGGTCACAGTCCCCGCATCGTTTTTGAGTTCCAGCATCACGCTGGCATTGAAGCCGGCGGCGGCAACATCAAGGTAGATGCGCAGGTCGTCTCCAGGGACCGGCAGGTCGAGATCACCGACGTGAACGTCGGCAAAGGCCTCCCAATCCTCCGTAAAGCTACCCGTGTTAGCAACCCAAGGTCTGCCCGCCCAACTGTCCGCGGTGTCCGCCTTGGTGAATTCGAGCCGGCCATTGATCTCTGTCAAAGTGCTGCCGTTTTCCCCTTCATCGGCACCCCATTTGCCCAGATCTTTGGTGTCGTCATTGAAGTTGTCACTGCCGGCGAGATTGACCGGCGACACTGGGGCGATCAGGAAGTTGTCGAGATAGACATTCTTGCTGGCGGCCACGGCCACTTTCTCGGCATAGCCGAAAACGGCGACCTCGAAGTTGTCGAAGGGCGTCATGTCCCAGCCGTTGAAAGCGGGATTGAAGGTGTTCAGGGTCTGCCAACTGTAGCCGTTCAAGGGGCCGTCGGCATCATACTGGGCGGTGAGGGTCAGGGTATCGGCGTTCCAGACGATGCGGACCGTGAGCACCTTGCCCTTGGGAGCCGGTGTGGAGAACTCGCTGTGGTTGTCTTCGTTGATGTCGAGGCTGTTGAAGAAATTGTACTGCGGCGGCTGCCCCGTTGAGCGGACGTTTTCCACCTGCATGGCGAAGATGTCATTGCCGTCCGAGCCGTTGCGCACGACGACGCCGATGCCAATGGCGGCGTTGTCGTCCGGGAGGGGGATCACGGGCACGTTGACATCTGCCTGAACGCTCCAACTGGTTTCCATGGGGCCATACGCCTGCCAGGGCCAGGCCATGAAGTGGTCCTCCTCGCCGGCACTTGGGACAGCGTTGGAAAACTTCAGCACGCCGCCAGTCTGGGTCAAAAGCCCGGTGCCATTGAAAATATTGCCCCCCCATTTGGCGGGATTCTTTGAAGCGCCGGCGAAGTTGTCCGAACCCTCAAATGGGGGAATCTGCGCGTGGCAAAGCTGCGCGCTGGCCCACAGCAGGGCGATGATGAACTGCTTTTTCATGGTTTTACCTGAGGGGAATTGGCCACTGGCTGGTTCCATGATGACGGAAGCACTCCAAGGCACTGCAGCCTAACCCCTGGGGTTTAAGCAGGAGGGCGTCGGCGAATAATTGAGCCGCATTGTTGCCAAATCACAGGCAAAATGAAAGCCTTTTCTTCTTCCGCAATGGGCACGGCCTGGAAAGACGCGGGTAGAACTTGTCGAATCTCCACCTTTTTGTAACTTGCCGCCCCCATGGACATTTCTCCCGACAAGATCTTGCAGACCGGCCTCGCCTTTTGGGCATCGAAGACCCTCCTGAGCGCGGTTGAATTGGAACTTTTCACCGAATTGGCCAAGGCACCCCGCAGCCTTGAAGAATTGCGAGGACTCCTGGGCTTGCATGAGCGCGGTACTCGCGACTTTTTGGATGCCCTGGTGGCTCTCGGTTTTCTCCAGCGGAGCGACGGCATTTACCAAAATGCGCCGGAGGCGGATCTGTTCCTCGACAAGGCCAAGCCTGCCTACATTGGCGGCATCCTGGAGATGGCCAATC
>JAXMIV010000490.1:0-20388 GCA_034377045.1 Prosthecobacter sp.
GTGCTGGAATCTCAAGTCCGCACAGGCTGGAGAGAGTGGGGTAGAGATCGAGAAGTTCGACCAGGGAATGACAAACGGCGGGCGCCTTCCCAGGGACGCGAATGATGAGCGGGACGGCCGCGGATTCTTCATGCACACTGACCTTCGCCCAGAAGTCATGTTCGCCGAGATGGTAGCCATGGTCGCTGGTGAAGATGACAATCGTGTTGTCTGTCAGGCCGGCGTCTTGCAGCGCTGTCATGACCTTTCCCATTTGCGCATCCATGTAGCTGACGGCGGCATAATAGCCGGAAATCGCCTTCTTCTGCCGTGTCACGTCCATCTGCATGTTCACGCTGGTCTTGTAGTTGATGCCCTCCTTGGGAATGTCATCCCAATCACCGGCCACCTTCTCCGGCAGGGTCATCTGCTCGTAGGGATACGGGGCATGATAAGCCTTCGGCGAGACAAACGGAACGTGCGGCCGCACGAAGCCCACGGCGAGAAAGAAGGGCGGCTTGCCCGGTGTCTCGCCCCGCTGCCGAATCAGTTCGCAGGCCTTCGCGGCAGTCTTGCCATCGGCATGGACAAGATCGTCACCTTCCGCAGCGACGACCACGAAGGTGTTGCCGCCCATGACTGGCTTCTTGCCCTCGGGATTGCGTTCCAGGGTCTCGCCCATCCCGGCCGCTTTCCATTCAGGTCCCTGGCTGTTGAAGCGTTCCGTCCAGGAGGCCGGATCGTCCTCGCCATCCGTTCCCGCCTCAATGCCACCCGGTACGCCCATGTGAAAAACCTTGCTGACGCGGGCGGTCTGATAGCCGGCATTTTTGAAATGCTGAGCCCACGTGGCCCGCTGATCACCGATCGCCGCGCGACCGCTGACGTAACCAAAAACGCCCGTCGCATGCGGGTAGTAACCCGACATGAAAGAGGCGCGTGATGGACCGCAGAAAGTCGCCTGGCAATAGGCCCGTGTGAAGCGAGTGCCACTGGCGGCGAGGCGGTCAATGTTCGGCGTCCGGCACACCTGGTTGCCATAGCAGGACAGCGCCGTGCCGGTGAGATCATCGGCGATGATGAACAATACGTTAGGTCGCGAGGCTGCCATTGAGCCCGGGCAAAGCAGCAACGCCAACAGAGTCCAAAAGATAAACTTCATGCAGGCGAAAACGCCGGCCCCGGGCACATCTTCCAACGGCAATGTCGCGCCTTATCCAATATGCGCTCGATAGGCCTCAGCCGTCATCAGCGCTTCCGCTTCGGCGGGGCTCGCCGGCTTGATCTTGAAGATCCAACCCCGGCCATACGGGTCCGTGTTCAGCAGCCCGGGCTCCGAACTGAGCGCCTCATTGACGGCGACGATTTCGCCGCTCACGGGAGCGTAAATGTCGCTGGCAGCCTTGACGGATTCGATCACGCACACCTGCTGGCCGGCCTTGACCGTCCCCAGCTTCGGCGGGTCCACGAAGACCACATCGGTAAGTTCCGCCTGCGCGTGATCGGTGATGCCCGCGGGCGCGGGATCCTGCGTGGGGTCCATCCATTCATGGGAATCACGGTAACGGAGATGATCGGGAACGTTGCTCATGGGAAATCAGAAAAGTGGTGGCTCGGCTCAAACCCAGCCCATGGCATGCATGCGGTCATGTACCGCATCTTTGGACTCAAGCAGTTCGGCAATGGGATCCCATTGACCGCTGGTCAGGGCCTCATAGGCGGTGCCTGGCATGGCCACCGTGAAATTCTGGTCGCCATAAAACACCCGATTCTTTTCCACATCGACGGTGACTTTCAGCGTCGGATCCGCCTCCACCGCAGCCGCCAGTTTGGTGATGTCTTCCGCCGTGGCGCACACACAGGGGATGCCGAGCGTGGTGCAATTGCCAAAAAAGATCTCCGCGAAACTCTGCGCAATGATGGCCCGGAAACCAAACCGGTACAGCGCCTGGGGAGCGTGCTCACGCGAACTGCCGCAGCCGAAGTTGGTGCCGGAAAGCAGGATGGAGGCGCCTTTGAAGCGCGGGTCGTCCAGGGGATGGCCCGTCGGTTTGCCGTCCTTGTCAAAACGCACGTCGTAAAAGGCATACTCGCCCAGTCCGTCAAAGGTCACGCACTTCATAAAGCGCGCGGGAATAATGCGGTCCGTGTCGAGATCCGAACCGGGGACGTGTACAGCGGTGCCTGTGACTTGCGTGATCTTTGCCAGTGCCATAGGCCAGCACCCATAGCCCGGATGCCGCCCCACTCAAGCGCCAACCTCAAGTCCCTTTGCCGCCGCTGGAGCGGTATCGGTCCCATCAGTCGGAGCGATAGACATCCCGGCGGTGGCCCACTTCGATGATGATAATCACGAGTTGCCGATCCTGGATTTCATAGATTACACGATAGTCCCCACCCGAATCCGCCAAGCGTCCGTTCCTTTGAGTTTTTTGCAATCGGCAGGGCGCGGATCGGATTCCAGGCCTGCGAGGCGGCGTTGAACCCTGTCGGAAACACTCTGCGGAAGCTTGTCGATCTGCTTCTGAATAGATTTCGCCAGGATGACGGTATATTTCATGCCCTGCCACGCTTGGTCCGGTAGTCGGCCAGGGTTATCGCATCTCCGCGCGCCACCTGGGCAAGAATCTTCGGGCGTGCTTTGCGATAGGTCCGAATGTCTGCGGCATCTTCAGCGGCATCCAAGAGACGCTCGTACGTCTTCAGATCGAGCATGACCCCGACGCGCTTGCCCTTCTGGTCGGTCACAAATTGGGCGCTTTTAAGCATGAAGGAATGTGCTTCGAATTGGGCCAACCTCAAGTCCCGCCTTTGATCCGCCCTTGGTGAAACACCCAGCCGATCCCGGCGCCGAAGCCCAGGCCGTAAAGCAGGCCCCATGCTAGCCTGCCGACCGCGACGAACTGCGGCCTTGCCAGGCCCAACGTCTCCGCGAGCTGCGGCGCGTGAATTTTCGCGTAGGCATAGACCCAGTCGCCGGCAAAATAACCCGCACAGTGGAACACCAAAAAGGCCAGCGCCGCGCCAAACCATCCCCGGACACCGCCGAGTACCCACAGACTGATCCCCGTGAAGGCCAGGCCGCCAGCGACCGCTCCCGCCCATTCGCCAGGTTTGCCGCCGATCCCAAACCACGCCACACACCACAGCACCGAATACACCAAGAAGGCCGGGACGAAGGCCCGATAAAATCTGCCCGCGCCACCGGCCAGCGGCGCCAGCACGAGTCCGGAACCTCCCAGGAACACCACTGCAATCGCCGTATAGAGCGCGCCATCGCCCGGAAACCACCGCCCTGCGAAAGCCCAGAGGGAAAAAGCGAGGACGCTCACCAGGGCAAAACCCAGCGCGCCACGAACGAGATCACGATTGAGGCTGCGGGAGGTCATGATGGGGAGGAGATGAATTTGAAGCCGGGGGCGCATAGACCCGTGCCATGCTTTCGCGGTTCAGCACCACTAACGTGAAAACTCCCAGCACCGTACCGAGGGGAACTTGCAGGCAATCGAAGCCGGCCACCAACATCGAAAACATCCGATGCTTGCGCTTCTGCAGATATCGGCCCGACAGCAGGTTCAAAACCCCGGCTGCCACCGCCACGGCGCCAAAAATCACGTAGAACCAAACAAAAAAGCCAAAAAACTCCTGTGGATCAAAGGGTGGCGGTTCCTTGGCGTTCTCCCACAGCTTCGGATCGGCGAAAATCATCCGCATGAAAAGAAAATGCACATACAGAAAACCGGTGCACGCAATCGACAACCCGCCCACCACATAGTGAAAAACGGCCAGCAGGCGCAGGTGCTCCAGATCGCGGTTGGGAATCGGTGGCGGTTGCATGCGGGGAAAGCTTTTCAGGGTCGGCCGTGAGATGCAAGACTATAACGTCCCGCCGCCGCCAACCTTGGCCGCAACTTCATCCAAAAACCGCTTCGTCAATGCTGCGTTGCAGGGCGGCCAGCCGTTTGTGGCCTAACAGTTTTTTGCCATCCTCGTCCTGGACGTAGATGGCATCGATCGCCACGCCCTTCTCGGTGTTGATGCGCGCATGCGTGACCTCCATGTCGAGGTTGCCGATCGCCATGAAGAGATCGTACAGCAATCCCAGCCGGTCCACCACCTGCAGCTCCACCACCGTTTGATCCGGAGACAGCTCGTTGTTGATGTGCACTCGTTGCGGAATTTCCGCCATGATTTCGTCGTTGCCGGGAATCGCCTTGCGGGTGGCGGCGATGGCCGGCCCAAAGTCGAAGGTCTGCTGCAGGAAGGCATCCCGGACCGCCTGATCCACGCGTTGCCGCGCGCTCTTGCTGGTCACCGCGGCGAAGTTGGTGTTGCACACGCGGAAGATATCCAGCACCACGAAGTCGCTCCGCTGGTAAAGGTCCGCGCTCAGAATGTTGATGCCCTGCGCTGCGAGCGCGCCGGAGATGCGCGCCAGCAGCAGATGCCGGTCCCAGCAGGTGACCGTTAGTTCACTATAACCCTGCTCCACGTGATCTTGCCAGGCCATCACCGGCAGCAGGCCCGCCTCCGCCTTCTCTTCGACCAGCCGCGTGAAAAACTCCCGGAACTGCCGGATGTGTGCGACGATCTGGTCCGGCTCGCGGAAATTGAAATAGCTGCGCGGCATGTTCTGGAAATGCGCCTCGATCTCCCGGGCGAAATCCGGTTCCAATTTCTTCTCCACCTCGGCTCGCAACTCCTCCACCGGCACCGCCGCGCGGCGCATGAAGTCAGCGGGTGCGTTCAGGAACTGCAGCGTGTTGTAATAAAGCTGGCGGATCGATGCCTCCTTGTAGCCTGACCAGCTCGCTTCGCTCGTGCCTTTCGAGTCCGCGTAGGTCATCACCAGCAGCGCATCCAGATTCTCCTTCGTCCGCACCACCGCGGCAAACTCACCGACCACCTTCGGGTCATCCAGGTTCGCGGTGGTTGCGGTCCGGTACATCAGCAGATGATTGTCCACCAGGAACAGCAGCAGGCGCCGGCGTTCGCCTTTGATTTGCAGGCGGCGGCACACCGCGTCTGCCAGGAGGGTACTCTCGGTGTCATGCGTTTTGGAGTTCGCGGCCCGGCCGGAATCATGCAGCAGCAGCGCCAGGTATAGAATCCCGGGCTGATGTACTTCATGGAAAAGCTGCTGGTACAACTCCACACTGCGATTCGCCGCCCCACTCAGTTCATCCAGTTTGTCGATCGTGCGCAGCGTGTGTTCATCCGCCGTGTAGCGATGAAAAAACTCATGCTGCACCAGACAGGTCAACGCGCCGAATTCCGGCAGGAAACGTCCCAGGAAACCGATGCGATGCATCTGCCGCAGCACCCGCGCCACATCGCCCTTGTTGGACAGGATCGTCTGAAACGTCTCGCGCACCGCCCGGTTGTAGCGAAAGCTCACATTCACCAGCCGGAAGCTCTGCTGCACCAGTTGGAAAAGCTCCGGGCTTAACCGCAAGTGTCGCTGCTGCGTGTGCAGAAACACCCGCATCAGGCGGCTGGGATCCTCCTTGAAAAGGGTCGGTTTCTCCGGATACAGGCGCTCGTTCTTGCTGATGAAGCCATCAAATTTTTCCACCCGCTTCAGCGCCGTCTTGCGCCGCACCATGAAGCTGAGCAGGCCCTTGCGTTCGCTTTCGTCTTCCAGCGCCTGGAGATGAAAACGGTCCATCACCTCGCTGCTGCGCTGCAGGATATCGCGCGTCGCCATGTAGTAATCCCGCATGAACGCCTCGATCCGCCGCAGGATGCGTTTGTGCCGGTAGCCCAGGTTCGTCGCCACAAAGCCCTGCAGCCGCAAAGTCAGCACATCCGCCGCGCGCCGCTCCGTGTAGTGCATCTCATTGCGTGTGCGCAGGATGAAATCATACGCCTGCTCCACCTCCTTCCAGCCGCCGGGCGAGATCAGGCCGCGTTCCACCAGATCATGCGGGTTCAGCGTCCGCAGCTTCGCATACGTCATCCAGATCAGATTTTGATAATCGCGCAGCCCGCCGCAACCATTCTTCACGTTAGGCTCCTGCACACAGTTCGTGCTGCCTTGCTTCTCGTGCCGCGCCGCCAGGTCCGCCTGCCGCGCCTTGAGAAACTCCGCCTCCCTTCCCGCCATGCACTCCTTGTCAAAGCGCGCGCGGAACTCCTTGAAAGCCCCCTCGTCCCCGCAGACGAAACGCGCCTCCATCAGCGCCGTCTTCGTCTCCATCTGCTCATTCGCCAGCTTCAGGCAATCCCCCACGCTGCGCGTTCCGTGACCCACCTTCAGCTTCAGATCGTAAAAAAACAGCAGGAAATCCGCGATCACCTTCGCCACCTCTGGCGGCGCATGCGAGCTGTTGCCCGGCTGCATGAAGGTGAAGTCCACATCGCTGCCCGGGCTCATCACCCGCCGCCCGTACCCGCCGTGCGCCACCACGCTCAGGTTCAACTTCGCCCGCGTCGCCCCTGGCAGTCCCGCTGTCGTTTCCACCCACAGCAGGCAGGCCAGGTAATCCATCACATCCGACCGCATCCGGCAGATCTCCACCCCGCCCGTCCCGGCCCGGTGCCGCTGCTTGATCCGCTGCTCCTTCAGCCGGATAAAACGTTTGCACAGGCGCAGCATCTCCGTGCGCCCGCGTGGCAGCACCGGATCCTTGCCGAAGACTTGGGTGGCGGCAGCCTGGATGCGGCGCTGATACTCGCGTTCGGTCATTCGGCCCCTTAGAAAGTGATCAGCGCATGCACCGGCCCCGTGCCTGCCAGCTTCGTGCGGCCGTCGAGAAAACCCAGCTCAATAAAAAACAGCGAGCCCAGGCACGTCGCCCCCGACTCGCCGATCAGCTTCAGCGCCGCCGCCGCCGTCCCGCCCGTCGCCAGCAGATCATCCGCCAAAATCACCGTCTCCCCCGGCGCGATCGCATCCACGTGGATCTCCACGCTGTTCGTCCCGTACTCCAGGGCATAATCCACGCCCCGCGTCGTGTGCGGCAGCTTGCCCTTCTTCCGCACCGGGATAAACCCCGCCCCCAGCCGCTGGGCGATCAGCGCCCCAAATATGAACCCCCGCGCGTCGATTCCCACCACCTTGTCCACCTTCCGCCCGTCCAGGTTCTCGATCATCCCGTCGATCGCGCTCGCCAGCAGGCCCGGGTCCGCCAGCACCGGGGTGATGTCCTTGAAAACGATCCCCGGCTTGGGAAAATCCGGCACATCGCGGATTGCCGCGCGTAATCGTTGCAAAGAGTCGTGATCCATTTTGCCAAAAAAGAGGTTCTCGCTACCGTTCCACTCCCCATCGTCTTGGCAAGCCCTCCCTTCACCGCCCCGCTTTCCCCGCCCCCGCCATCTTCTATCCTCCATCTTCTAGTCCTTCCCCCACTCTCCATGGACCTCGACCGCATCCTGCTCGTCCTCTCCACCCTCGTCTTCATCGGCGGCGTGGCCCCGGCGGTTGCGGCCCTGCGCTCCGGGCATTGGCGGAAACGCAGTTGGCAGTGGCTCGCCATGCTCATCGGCTTCAGCCTGCAAACCGCCTCCATCTACCTGCGTGGCAATGAAGTCGGCCAGTGCCCCATGAAGAGTCTCTCGGACGTCCTCGTCTTCATCGCCTGGAGCATCGTCCTGCTCTACTTCCTCGTCGGGCCCTCCTTTCACGTCTCCCTCCTCGGCATCTTCACCGCCCCTCTGGTCGTCGCCCTGCACATCATCGCCTTTGCCCTGCCCGGCGCCTTCCCCGCCTATCCCCCGAGAATTGTTGATCCCTGGGTTGAGCTCCACATCGCCATCTCCCTCATCGCCTACGCCGCCTTCGCCCTCGCCTGCATCACCGGCATCATGTACCTCCTGCAGGAGCGCCTGCTGAAGCGCCACCAGATCGGCGGCCTCTTTTACCAGTTGCCCCCCATCCAGGGTCTCGCCCGGGTCATCCAGCGCCTCGTCTGGCTCGGCCTTCTCCTGCTCAGCGTCGGTGTCGGCGTCTCTCTGAAGCTCAACATCCCCGTCAGCAATCCCAAGCTCATCTTCGCCTGGATGGTCTGGGCTCTTTACCTCCTCATCGGCCTCATCATGTGGCGGCAATCCCTCTCCCCGCGCCAGACCGCCTGGCTCGCTTCCGTCGGCTTTGTCATTCCCTTCATCTCCCTCTGGCTCGTCACCACCCATGCCTGAACCCGAGGTCACGCCCCCACAACTGGTCTGCCTGGGCCTGAACTACCGCACCACCCCCGTGGAGGTGCGGGAAAAAGTCGCGTTCCCCGAGGCCAAGGTCGCCGATGCCGTCCAGCAGGTCCGCGCCCTCCCCGGCTTTGAGGAATCCGTCGTCCTCTCCACCTGCAACCGCGTCGAAATCTACGCCGCCCACAAACTCGACGACGGCCGCGCCGCGCATGCCGCCCTCATCGACTACCTCACCCGCCACTTCGACCTCGCCCCCGCCCAGGCCGAGGCATTGGTCACCTACAAACTCGTCACCATCGAGACTGCCCGCCACCTCTTCCGCGTCGTCAGCGGCCTCGACTCCATGGTCCTTGGCGAGACCGAAATCTTCGGTCAGGTCAAAGCCGCCTACAAAGTCGCTCTCGACACCGGCGCCACCGGCCGCACCCTCAACAAACTTTTCCAGCAGGCCTTCACCGTCGGCAAAAAAGTCCGCAACGACACCACCATCCAGCGCGGCTCCACCTCCGTCGGCTCCGTCGCCGTCGACCTCGCCGAAAAAGTCCACGACCTCCGCGAGTGCCGCGTCATGCTCGTCGGCGCCGGCGAAATGAGCCGCACCTGCGCCCAGAGCCTTCTCTCTCGTGGCGCCAAATCCATCATCGTCTCCAACCGCAACTACGACCGCGCCGTCGAGCTCGCCACCGAGATGAAAGGCACCGCCCTCAAGTTTGATGAATGGGAACACGCCCTCCACGAGGTCGAAGTCATCATCTCCTCCACCAGCGCCCCCCACTTCGTCATCAAGCCCGAGTTGATCGAGCAAGCCATGCGCAAACGCCGCTGGGATCCCCTCCTCATCATCGACATCGCCGTCCCGAGAGACGTCGATCCCGCCGTCAACAACATCGAAGGCGTCTACCTCTACGACATCGACAACCTCCAAGCCATCGCCGACGAAGGCCGCAAAGAACGCGAGAGGCAGTTGGCGCTGTGTGAACAAATAATTGAGGAGCAGTTGGAGCGGTTTGGTTTCGGCAGTTCCGGCCCTCGTCTCGCAACTGCCTAAAGGTGGTGCACGACCGCCAGGCGTGCAGGGTTGGGACTGCCCACAGTCTACCGTCAACCGTCCACCGGCAAAGAGCGCTTCGGCTTCGGCGGCAACGGCCCCCGACTGGCAACGGCGTAAGTCGGTATTCAATCCGGGCAATCCGTATGAATCCTCTGAAATCCGTGCCAAAGATTGGATTGAATCATCTCTCCAAGACTCATCCGCGCCACCCGTGTAACATCTGCAGTTCGTCCTCCCCGTCCCCCATTTGCGTCTTGGCGCCTTCGCGTGAAAAATGGCTCCCGTGACAGGGTGGCGCCCCCTTCATCCCCCACTGGACAACCCGTCTCCGCCGCCCTCTACTGGCGCACCACTTCCCGCCGTGCAACTCACCCCCTTCCTCCCCCGCCTCGCCCTGCTCCTCAGCGTCCTCCTCCTCGCGTCCTGCGCGACGACGACGAAGGCGCCCAAGTACAAAGGCCCCCTCACCCAGGCCCAGGCCGTCGACCTCGCCCGCCAGGCCACCATCAAGATGGAACACTGGCCCAAGGGTCAGATCCCCGACACCCTCATCGAAGTCCTCATCTGCAAAGCCGCGCCCCCCAAGGACGGCGCCTGGACCGTCACTGTCCGCCAGGGCCTCATGGAAAAGAAAACCCGCAAAACCGCCATCATCCCCGGCAGCAAACGCCTCGTCGTCGTCAGCCCCTCAGGCCAGGTGACGGGATACGCGAGTCGTCCGGATTGAGGGGCAGCAGCGGGCCGAGGCCGATGACGGCTCAAGTCGGTATTCAATCCGAGTAATCCGTATGAATCCGATCGAAATCCGTGCCCAAGGCTGGGATTTAAATCACCTTCTCTAAAAAGCGGCGCATCCTGCAACGCTTTTCACCCAAGGGTGACCAATATCGAGACGCCTTCCGCCTCATCCATGGTAGGGATCGCGCTGCGCCGCATCCCACTTCAAATGGGCGGAGGCGGCGTGGAGCCGTCCGCGGAAGGTTTCCTTCGTGGCTCAAGATAGGCGAGCACCGCAGCCACCGTCTCTGCGCCCGTGAGGCACCGCAGCGCTTCTGCGGTTGTCGTCATGGAACTGGCCTCAACGAAAAACGGGCTGTCATAGTGCGAATACTCTCAGTCGGCTCATGATCCCCCGCCGCCGAAACTTGGGGGGACGTAAGCGCAGTCGATATGGCCCTCCGCCTATCGCGCCCCACCCGCAAACTGCCTCGGGGGGTGCAGTTCCCGCGGCAATGGCCAGTTTTCTTGCCCAGATTGTCCTCGCAGCGGTATCATCCAGCACAGCGTGTGAAAACCGAAGAAGAAGCAAATCCGTATGCCCCGCCCATGACGAGGGAGTTGGGAACGAGTGGGGAACCCTCATCTCGGATCCCAGGTCCAATGCGCCGCGCTCTGCCGATCCTCATCCTGCTCCTGATACCCTGGGTCATAGCCTGGACAGGTCCCTCGATAGCGGATGAATTCAAATACCGGGACTTCGGCATAACCAGTTATCCGGGTTGGAGCCACCGTCAGATCATCGTCCTGGGATCGATTCTCGCGGCGTTAAACGTCAGTTCCTTGCTCGGCGGGCTCGTCCTCTTCCAGCGACGTCCTCCTCCTTTGTTTTGGCCGCGCGCCTTCGTCTGGACGGCCGCGCTAATAACCTTCGGCACCCTTTTCACCATCGCCATCTGGGAGGAGCGATATCTCAGCTTCCTCTCCGGCGGCCTCGGCCTCGCTTCTCTATTCCTGTCCGAGCGCATGAGGTTTTGGGGAGCAAAGGCCGTGACGTAGGCCTTCTCTCTGGCGACTCAAGGCACCCTCTCTTTTCCAAAATTCACCAACGCCACCCCTTCACCCAAACCGTCTTCTCCGCGAGCGTCCGAAACCCCAGTTTCTCAAAAACGAGTCCTTCTCTGCCATTACCGTTAGCCATGAATCTTACCGATTACCTCGGCAAAGCGCGGGAAATGCATCTCGCTGCACTGGCAGGAGTGCTGCGTGAACGGCGGCAAACCGATCCGCAAGCAGTGTCCGAAGTTCTGATCGAACTCAACTCCGAGGCATTCAGCGGTATCTACCGCCTGCGGCGCCCGGACATTCTGCATCGGGACGATCATGGCCAAATACGGATCACGGAGGTCAATGAGGACCGGTACCTTTCATTTGATCCCTTTGTCACGGCGCCCATGCCCGGCATATCGATCCGATACACGCCCTTTCATTGGTATAGTTTAGAGGTTCGTGTCGTGGGCGAGATCACAGATTGGACGCCCTTCGAGAAATGGGCCCATTATTGGATGGATGCCGAAGATGCGCGGCTAGTGGAAGGACAAGAGTGGTCAAACACGATCCACGACGTTACCGAGCCGAGCCTGGGAGAGGGCGTCTGGACGTTTGCCATTGATCTTGGCAGTGCGGACGTGGAGTGCATTCCCCAATTGGTGAATCTGCTCGTCGAACTCGGTGCGCGCACCATCGAATTGGGAACGATGGGATAGGCAGCATGAACGTCTGAAGGAGGTATCTCTCCCCCTTCATCTCCTTCACACGGGCTTTGTCCGTTCCGCATCTCACCCCACCCACCCCCGAAACTCATCTTGTCGGAACGGAGGCCAAGACCAATATCCCCTCCTGCCGCATCCTATGCTCCCCCAACCTCATCTCGCCGCTCTCGCTGCTCCCTTCGGGCTGCGTGCGTCCAAGCTGACCTTCCTGCGCTTCAGCCAGAACCACGTCTATCAGGGCCGCCAACCCGACGGCAAACTCTGCATCCTCCGCATCTCCCACGGACGGCACCGCAGCGCTGCGGAGGTAGAGACCGAACTGCGCTGGATTTCCCAGCTCGCTGATCGCGGCATTTCCGTCTGCGCGTCCATCCCACCCGTCACTGGCGGCGCCTGTCTGGCGTTGGACCTCGAGGGTGCCCAGTACATCGCCGCCTGCTTCGAACATGCCCCTGGCGAGGCGATCGGTCCGCAGCACCTGAACCCCGCTCTCTACGAATGCCTCGGCCGCTTGTTGGGGCGCATGCATGCGGAGAGCCTTCCCTTCCGCGCCGATGACCCAACCTCGACCCACCCCCATTGGCACCAATCTCGCCTGCTCCACCAGGACCTCGCCGCCTTGGGCACCCCGTTGACGAACCCCTTTCGCCAAAGCGTCGACGCCCTCATCCAAGATCTGCGCGCTTATCCTGCCACACCCGCCACCTACGGCCTCATCCATGGCGATGTCAGTTTCGGCAACTGCTTCCTGCACGAAGGCACGCTCTGGATCTTCGATTTCGACAACTGCGAGTACGGCTTCTTCCTCCAGGACATCGCCACCGTCCTCTATGACTCCATTTACTGCAAAGCCCTCAACAAATTTGCCGATACCGGCCTAACCGCACGCATGGTGCCGCTGTTCCAGGCTTTCCTCGCCGGCTACTCCCAAACCGGTGTCTTGAAGGAAATCGATCCCGTCCCACTGAAAAAACTCTTCCTCCTCCGCGAAGCCATCATCTACGGCCACTACCACCGCACCCTCGACGTGGAAAACCTCGACGACTCCTTCAAAGCCGGGCTAGAAGTCATGCGCCTCAATGTCGAAAGCCAAACCCATCAGGTCGACTTCGACATTCTCCTGGCGAGCGCCGACGCGGCGCTAAGATACTGTTCGTAAGACCAGAAATCACCTTGACTTTTCCCGCTCCCTGCGCCATAGTTTTACCCTTCGACTTTACGAACCAGAACCCGACCAGCCTGCTTGATGGAGCAGACAACTCGACGGTGATTTCTTCCAATCGCCCGTGACTCACGGATAACGGTTGCCAGGGATCCAGGCCCCAAAAGCAAAGGCAAGTTTCCCATTTTTGCGGTCTCTGCGCTCTTTTGCGGCCATTCGCCCCCTCCCCAAGATTCGTGCCGTCCGTGAACTTCGTGGTCATTCACCCTCATTCCTCTGCCACCCATTCCTTTGCTACCATTCCCCTTCAAAATGGGGGATTTGGGGAAATCTGGGGATCGTTTTGGGGACCTCAATCCCCAGCGCAACTCCTTCACTCTCAATCACTTGCCTTGGAAATCCCCAAATGGGGATGCAAAAACCCCCCGCACATTTTCCCCATCTTTCGATCCCCCCGTTCTTCCTTTGCGTTCTCTGCGCCCTTTTGCGGCCATCCATCCAGATCCTGCTTTGACAAGCCACGCGCTTTCCTTTGAATGATCCCCATGCCTGCTGCCCAACACCGCACCGGTCTTTTGCTGGACACGGTCTATCGCGGGCATGACACCGGGCCCGGCCAGCCGGAAAGTCCGGCGCGGCTCATGGCCGTGATCGAATGCCTGCAAAAGCGCGGGCTGGCGGATGAGGGACTGCCCCTGGCCCAGCAGCCGGCGGAGCCCGATGACATCCTGCTTTGCCACACCCGCGACTACTTCGAGATCGTCAAGCGCGACGTCACCTCCGGCGCGGACGAACTCAGCACCGGCGACACGGTCATCTGCCCGCGCTCACTGGACATCGCCCTGCGCGCGGTCGGGGGTGTCATGAATGCCGTGGATGCCGTGATGACCGGCCAGGTGAGCAACGCCTTTTGCGCTGTGCGTCCGCCGGGGCATCACGCGCGGCCGGCGCAGGGCATGGGCTTTTGCCTGTTCAACAACATCGCCATCGGCGCCCGCCATGCGCAAAAAAAGCATGGGGCGGAAAAGGTGCTGATTGTCGATTGGGACGTGCATCATGGCAACGGTACGCAGGACATCTTTTATGAAGACGGCAGCGTCTTCTTCTTCAGCACCCATCAATCGCCGTGGTATCCCGGCACCGGCGCGGCGGCGGAGACCGGCACGGGCAAGGGCCGGCAAACGACGCTGAACTGTCCGCTGCCCGCGGGCACCGACATGAAGACCATCCGCGCCGCCTTCCTCGACCAGCTCATCCCCGCCGCCACGAAGTTTAAGCCGGACCTAGTCATGATCTCCGCCGGTTTCGATTCCCGGTTAGGCGATCCCTTGGGCCAGTTTCGCCTAACCGATGATGATTTCATCACGCTCACCCAAGCCCTGATGGATTTCGCCGGCGAACACTGCGAAGGCCGCATCGTTTCCGTGCTCGAAGGTGGTTACAACCTCGCCGGCCTCTCCAGCGCCACAGCGGCACACGTGGGGGCGTTGATGGGCCACTAATAAACCCAAAGCCGAAGGAAAGACCCCTCGGCTCCAACGGGAATCGGATGAATGACAGTGACGGGGCTGCCGACGGCGCCGGGATAGGTGACGACATGGGTCCATGAGAGCAGGTCGCTGGAGCTTTCAGCAATGTAGGTTAGGTCAGGGCGTTCGCGTTGAAAGCTGAACTGCAAGTCGTTGCCAACCTTCGTCAAGCTGGTGGCGGGGAGTTGCACAGCCGGGCGGGCACCGACAGCGAAAAGGATGCCGCGGGCGATGGCGTAGACGGTGCCGTCGGGACCGAGGAGCGTCGGCGTGTAAGGCTGCAGGCCGGCTTCGGCAATATTGATGCTGGTGTAGGTGTCGGTCACCAGATCCCAACGGTACAGATGCCCATCCTCGTTGTTGGCATAGATGGCTTTGCCGGGAACATCGACAACGGTGCTGTTGATGCACCATTCGTAGTCTTCGATGCTGGGGCTGGCCAGGGTCATCACCTCCTTCATGTCGGTGATGCCCGTGAGAGGATCGACCTGCGAGACATTGGGGTCGAGGATGGCGATCTTGTTGACGCCGCCGGGGTAGTTGTAGCTGTTGTACTTGGTGAAGAGCAGGTAGGTGGAATCGGCCGCGGAGGTATAACCAGGAACGAGACTGGTGGGAACGACAGCGGCGGTGGTGTCCCAGCCGAAGCCACCAATGAGTTTCACCGTTTGCAGATCCGCTGAAAAGTGCCGCAGAGTGCCTCGGCTGTAGCTGCCGTCGTTGGTGCCGAAGTAGACATCACCGTCGGGGCCGATGGTAGGTGATGCGGTTGAGATGCCGTGGACGCCAGGTAGGTCGGCGGTTGCACTGAGCAAGGCGAGGCTGGTGCTGTCGAGCCGCACCAGCTTGCCGCTGCCGTAGTCACCTGCGTTTTTGAAGACGGCGTAAAGTTCGCTGCCATCGAGGCTCAGCGCCGGGGCGGCGTTCAGAGAGGTTTGGGCAAAGCCGGAGACCGTGCTCGCCAGCGCGTAGCTGCCGACCCCCGCCGCCGAGATGCGGGCGATGCCGCCACCTTGCGGCAGCAGCGGCGTCGCGGCAGCCACCTGAAACCCAAAGAACAGATTGCCCGCGGCATCGGTGGTGATGGGCGTGTTGATCTTAACGTTGGTGTCGTAAGCGGCCTTGTCGGAGAGGTAGGCCGTGAGGCCGGCGGAGTTGTCAAAGAAAGCGAGCTTGCCAGTGGCGATGGGGCTGGCCTGGTCGGCGCCGTCGCGCCAATCCAAGGTTCCGCCGGCCGCCGGGATGTAGACGCGATAGATCGTGGCCGAGGTCTTCACCAGCATCGGGGAGAAGTTCGGCCGCCACACCGACGTGGGCGCGATGTAGTCGGTCGCCTGGGACCAGAGCAGCGAGCCATCGAAGCCCCGGCGGCCTTCGACGACGAAATCGGTGCCTGCACCGGTGGTCACGGGCACGATGACCGTATTGGCGGCAGTAATCGTGGGGGTGCCGTAGTGCGTGTTGGCGCCGGGCTGCAGATCCATCTGGGTCTGCCAGAGGATTTCAGTGAGCGCGCGCCCCTGGGTGTTGGAGATGGCGGTGTGCTGGGCATCGCCGCCAAACATCGTCCAGTCCGCCTCCGCCGAAACGGGCGTGATCACCACAGCCAGCAGCGCAAGGATCAAGGTTCCAGAAAGGCGGTTCATGGATTCGGGGTCCGGCCAGAATACAGATTGTGCCGCTTGGATGCAATGAAACCCGGCGGCGGCTCAAGGCCTCGCGATCAGGGAGGCGCACACCAGCTCCTTCTCGCTGCGGACGAAGATGTGGCCGTTCGCCAAAGCCGGTGCGGCGTAGGCGCGCAGTTTGCCTTCGAAGGGGAAGGCGGGATCGATGAGGTGCGCGCGGCTGATCTCATGGTAGCCCGTGGGAGTCAGTTCGGCGCAGATGAGGTTGCCTTCGTCGGTGAAGAGATAGGTGGCATCGCTGGTGGGGACGATGTGGATGCAGGCCCCTTTTTTCGGTTCCGTGATGGTGTCGACCTGCCAGAGTTGTTTGCCGGTGGCGGCCTCCAGGCAGACCAGCTCGCCTTTGCCGCGGGCGGAGTAGATGCAGTCGTCGCGGAAGAGGGCGGTGGAGGTGTTGCTCAGGATGCGTTTGGCAAGGGCTTTGGTGTCAGGCCACAGGATCGTGGCGGTGGGTGTGTCGCCGGTGCTGAGTTCCAGCATGAGGCCGGCGATGAGCAGTCGATTGTTCTGGAAGACGGGAGTGGAGGTGCCGTAGTTGGTGTTGGTGATCAGGCGTTCCCGCCAGTAGGTCTCACCGGTGAGGGGATTGAGCGAGGTCACCGCCTCGCCGCTCCAGACGATCAACTGTCGGCGCTTGCCAACGGTGAAGACCATGGGCGAACAGTTCAGGACCGAATCCTCCAACGCCTTCCAAACCTCGTTGCCCGTGCCTTTGTCGAGAGCCACGACGCAGGCGCCGGCCTGAGCGCCGGTGACGACGATGAGGAGATCGCCCTCGATCAGGGGCGAAGGCCGGCACTGCAACTCGCGGATCTGGTAGGTCTTGCCGAGATCGTTTTCCCAAAGGACGCCGCCTTTCTCGGTGTCGAGGCAGTGGACATGGCCGTTGCCGCCGACGGTGTAGATCTTGCCTGCCTCGACTATGGGAGTCGCGGTCGGCCCGCCGCTCTGTTCCGGGTTGTAGGCATAGTCGCCGTACACCACCCCGTAGGCAAAGGTCCACAGCGGCTTGCCGGTGGATTCCTCGAAGCAATGCAGCCGCTCCTTGGCCGGGCGTGTCAATTCCGCGTCGAATAGGAAGACCCGGCCTTTGGCGACGACGGGACTGGCAAAGCCGTTTCCCACGGCGGTGCGCCAGGGGATCATCGCGCCCTCTGCTGGAAAGTTCTTCGAAAACCCAGTTTCAGCCGATGTTCCATCACGATGGATCCCACGAAACTGCGGCCAGTCGTCCGCGCCGGAATGCACTGGGCACAACAGGATCAGCGCATAGATAGAAAATGAGGCAAACCCTGGAACCGGGGCAGAAGGGCGTGTTCTCATGAAATCAGTCTTGGGAACGGACGCCGAGCCCGGTAACTTGTTCAACTGGAAGTCGGCGCCTCATTTTCCGCTTCCCGTTCATTCTAACCCATGTTAGAATGACGATATGATCACGACCGTCAAGATCACCACCGTCGGCAACTCCGCAGGCATCATCCTTCCCAAGGAACTCCTCGAGCGCCTCCGCGTTTCCAAAGGCGATACCCTCACGGTCACTGAAACACCGGGTGGGTTTCGCCTGAGCCCCTTTGATGATGAGTTTGCCCTCCAGATGAACATGGCGGAACAGATCATGCGCGAGGATCGCGATGTCCTGCGGAAGCTGGCGCAGTGAAGAGGACTTGAGCCATGGAGGACCCGGTTTGGATATCCAAAGAGGTCGTGCTGGCACTGCACGAGCGGCAACTCGCCGAGCATGGCGGGGCCACTGGCGTGCGCGACGCGGCTTTGCTCGAGTCTGCGCTGGCGCGACCCCAGCAGTTGTGGACCTATGGTCAGCCGCCACCAGACCTCTGCGCTCTCGCCGCCGCCTATGCTTTCGGCCTGGCCAAGAATCATGCTTTCTTCGACGGCAACAAGCGCACTGCCTTTGTGGTTTACCGCCTGTTTCTCCTGCGCAACGGCATTGCGATGACCGCGACCAAGGAAGACCGATATCTTTCCATGTGGCATTTGGCTTCCGGAGAGCACACCGAAGATTCCTTCGCCCAATGGCTGCGGGAGCATACGGCCCCGATCCAAGCTGGAGCGTAATCCTTTGCGTCGGGCACGGGATTGCGTGAAGTCCCTGCTTTCGACCTCAATCAATGTCTCCATCCACACTCATCCTTGGCACCCGTGGCAGCGAGCTGGCCCTGACCCAGACCGGCATGGTCACGGCGGCTCTGCAGACCGCGCACCCGGACCTCACCGTGCAGCGCCAGATCATTCAGACCATGGGGGACAAGCGGCCGGACCTGCGGTTCTCCGAGTTCAACGAAAGGGCGCAGGTGGACAAGGGGATCTTCATCAAGGAACTCGAGATCGCCCTCGAACGCGGGGAGATCGATGCGGCGGTGCATAGCCTGAAGGATGTGCCTTCCGACCTCGCGGCGGGCTTCACCATCGCGGCGGTGCTGGAGCGCGCGGCCATTGAGGATGTGCTGATCAGCCGCGAGGCCGTGACCTTGGAAAGCCTGCCGCAAGGCGCGCGAGTGGCCACCAGCAGCGTCCGCCGCGCGGCCCAGTTGAAGTGGCTGCGGCCCGATGTCCAAATCGTCGAGATTCGCGGCAACGTGCCGACTCGGGTCAAAAAGGTGCTCAATGACCAGTCGTTAGACGCCGTCCTGCTCGCTACCGCCGGATTGCATCGTCTCGGCTTGTTGGAAGGCAACCGCATCACCATTGAGGGGCAGACGCTGCACGGCCTCGTGCTTGATCCCAAGCGCTTCCTGCCGGCGGCAGGGCAGGGCGCCATCGCCATCGAATGCCGGGCGGATGATGCCCGAAGCATCGCCCTCGTGCGCGCGCTGAACCATGCCGAAACTGAGGCGCGGGTGACGGCCGAGCGCGAGTTTCTGCGTTTGTTAGGCGCGGGATGTCAGACCCCCGTCGGCGCCCACACCTGGATCAGCGAAGGCCGGCTGCACATGGCCGTGCGAGTCTTTAACGAACAGAACCTCTCCGCCAAGCCGGTGGAATTGCTTGCCAGTAGCGACGTCGATAAGCCGAAGACGGTCGCCGAAAACCTGGCGGCGCAATTGCTTTAGGACTCAAACCGCCGCCCTGCGGGATAGGAGCCGACGCTGCGAATCACCGCCCCCTCGGCGCGGGTCTCCGCAAGGGCCGCCGCGACCTTCGGATCGGCTGGCGAGCCTTCGATTTCGATGTAGAAACGGTATTGGTTAGGCCGCCCGCGGATCGGGCGCGATTCCAGGCGCTTCATGTTCACCGCGGCATCGCTCAGCGGCGTCAGGAATCGGCACAGGCTGCCGGGCCGGTCGGGCAGTTCCACCACCAGAGCCGTGCGGTTGTTGGCGAGGGATTCAGGATTGGCCGCATGTCCCAAAAGAAAGAACTGCGTGATGTTTGGCACCTCGCCGGCGATCGGGAAATGCAGGATGTCCAAGCCGTGACGCTGCGCGTTTTGGCGGGGACCAATGGCGGCGGCGCCAGCAAGGTCGGCGGCTTTCTCTGCCGCCTTGGCGGTGCTGGTTTCGACGATGCGCTTGGCGTTGGGGTAGTTGGCCTTCAACCATTCATCGGAGTGGAAGAAAGGCATGGCGTGGGAGTGGATGGTTTGTACGGGCTCGCCTTGGCGGCCGAGGAGGGCGAGTTTCACATCGAGGGTGAGTTCTTCGATGATGCGCAAAGAGCAGCGTTCATCCACCAGGCGGTCCACCGTGTCGATGATGAAGCCCCCTGACGAGTTCTCAATGGGCACCACCCCCAGGGCTTCGGGATGGGCGGCGAGGTAATCAAAGACTTCTCCAACGCTGCCAAGCAACTGCACTGCTGCGCCGGGAAAGCGCATCTCCGTCAGCAGATGCGAAAAGCTGCCGTCAGGTCCGAGACAGGCGATAACCATGGATTGAGTGAGCATGTGGACAGTCCCTCATGCTTCCCCGCGCTGCGCCACAGGTCAAGATCAAGCGCCAAGGCTCAGGTATTCTCGTACCGTATGATTCATCGCGCGGCGCACCGGCGGGAAGGCCTCGGCCAGGCGCATCAGCACGTCATCGAGGGCGAATTCCTCGGCCAGCGCGTGTTTGCCGGCGGACTCCAGGTGGCTCATCACCACCTGTTCGTAGTAGCCCACATCCGGCGCGCCGCGGCGTTCGGCACGGCGGTGCAGGAAGTCGGGGTAAAGGCTGGTCAAAACCAAGAATTGGTTCGCGCACTGGACATGGATGAAGAAGCGCTGGTGGCTATCCGCATTCTCCAGCGCGCTGATGTAGTCGACGCTGTAGAGGCTTTCCATGCGCCTTTCGGGCAGGTTTTGGTTGGCCGTCGCCGGGCAGGAAGCCCAATTTCTCCC
>JAXMIV010000491.1:0-10995 GCA_034377045.1 Prosthecobacter sp.
GACTGAGCGGTACGGCGCAGGGCCGCGATGTACTGCGCGTTCAGCGTCAGCAGTTGCGCCGTTTTGTCCACTGGGGGTGGCAGTTTGATCGTCTTCGGCAGCGCATCGCGCAGCTTGGCCAGTTCAGGATCGTTTTTTGGCAGATCATCCATTTGCTGGCGGGCCAGGGTCTCCACGGCTTGGTCACTCAGGGGCTTGGTCGGCTTCGGCAAACGCCACAGGATGAGGTCAAAGTCTCCCTCTCGGGGCGCGTCCTTGGTCAAGCGGCTGCTGCTGATCACCGCCCAACGTCCGTCCTGGCTGACGGCGAGGTCTGCGGCCCGGTGATTGATAGCGCCCTGGTAAACTTCCTGTCCCGTCGCCACGTCAAAAAGCCGCAGCGTCTCATCCCCCCAGACTGAGGCAACCCGATTGTCTCCAGCGAACGCTATGGTGTAGGGGCGAATGGTTCCGGTAGGAATGGGGATGCTGTGCGCCACCTTCAAATCAGGAAGACTGAGGATGGTCATGGACGAGCCGAGCAGCAGCATGCGGGTGCCATCCTTGGAGAAACTCATTCGCGTCCCTCCCATGGGACCCGTGAAGGGGGTGACCGCCCCGGTGTTGGTGTCCAAGATGAGAGTCGCACCTCTCCGGCCCTTGATCTTGGAGTCAGCCTCCATTGGCAGGGAGCATGACAGGAAAACGCGTCCCTTTGGCTCACCCGGCAAGGCGATCAATTCGTGAATCCAGGATTCCACTCCGGTGACTGGTTCGGGGGCCGCGTCCGTCGCGGGATCCCATCGGAAAAGCGTGGGTCCGGCGGTAGCGGTGGTGCCCGCCAGCACGGTGCGTCCATCCGGCGCAAAGGTCACGGGATACAGCCGGTCGTTGGGCATTGCCACGGAGGCCGTGACCTTCCCTGAGGTCAGGTCCAAAAGCGCGAGGCGGTCTGTCGTGACACTGCTCACCAGGGCAAGTGATTCGTCAGCATTGAGCACAAGGCGTGAAACGGCGCCCACTCCCGGGTCCAATCGCAGCAACTCACTCCGTGTCATGACGTCCCAGATGCGAACCGTGCCGTCAGAGCTGCCGGAGACGATCCGCCGCTGGTCGCGCATGAGCTTGATGGAATAAACGCTGTCCTTGTGGCCTTTGAGCCGGGCGATTTCTCCGGGTTCCCCATCGTCCACCTGGTAGGGCTGATCGAGGGGCACGGTGGGCAGCGCCACCATGGGCTCCTCAATTTCCTTGGGAGGAGTCTTGGCGACCATAGCCGGAGGCGGGGCCGGAATTGGGGTCGGCGTTGTGGCCGGCGGTGGTGCCGGGACAGCGGGTTTCTCCGACTCCTCGGCAAGGGGCGGGGCGAAGACGGCGAGAGTGCCAGCTCCCACTGTGGTATTTTGCGGAGAAGCCCCGCCCACGTCTTCTTGCTGGCGCAGGCGGTTGAGTACGACCAGCCAACCCAGGCCCACGACCAAGATCACGCTGGCCAGTCCCCAAAGCACAGGTCCCAACGCCTGTTTCACGCTTTCCAAGGCAGGGGCGCGCTGGGGCGGCCGGGTGACCTCGGGAGCCGGCACTGGTGACTCCGGGGCCGACTCCTGACGCCGCTTTTCCGCCAGCGCCTCAAGCAGCGCGGTTTTGATTTCCGCCGCCCTTTGGAACCGGCGATCGGGATTGGGCAGAAGACACCGGGAAACCACCGTGGCGAACTCCTGCGGCAGGCCCTTGCCGGCCTCCGTGCCGAGAGCATGCGGGGTCTTGCCCGTTAGCATCTCATGCATCACCACCCCCAGCGCGTAGATATCCGCCCGGTGATCCACCACCGCACCCACGATGAGGCGCTCCGGCGCCGTGTAATCGGGGGTGCCATACTCGGGCTCGTCGGAGTTGGGAATGCCGGAGAGTTCGCGGGCCAGGCCAAAATCCGCCAATTTTGCCTGCCACTGATCGGTAATGAGGATGTTCGCCGGCTTGATGTCCCGATGAATCACCCCGCGGTCATGCGCGAACTGGAGGGCATCACAGATCTGAAAGATGACCTGGCGCGCGCGTTCGGTGGTGACCTCGCGGGCACGAGTGCGGCGGTGCAGGTCGCTGCCCTCGACGTATTCCATGACCAGATACAGGTGCCCATCCCGCGTTTGGCCAAAGTCAAAAACCGCGACGATGTGCGGATGCACCAGCCGCGCCATGGACCGCGCTTCCTTGATGAAGCGCTGGGCATCTTCCGCATTTTGCGCGGCGGAAACGGGCAGCAGCTTAATCGCCACCCAACGGTCCAACGCGGCCTGCCGTCCCTTGTAGACAGCACCCATGCCACCCACCCCGATCACCGCATGCATCTCATACTGCGGCAACAAGTCGGCCATCTCCTCCAACGTTGGATATGCCGCGCCTGCAGCTTCTGGCGGAGGCTGGGGAGGAGAGGGGTCATGGTTCGCGTCCTCAGACATCGGCACAGGGGGGAAGCCCGGCAAAGCAGGCCGCGCAATCTACGCCCGAACCACCTCCTGAGGCGAGAGGAAAAGCGTGTTACTGGCGCAACTTCGCAAATGCCTCGCCGCCCTTCCGCGCGCCTTCCGCATACTTGGTCATGGCCTGGAAATGTTTCACGAAGTCCGCGGCATCGATCATGTCACCGCTGACCCAGTGGCCTTCCGGCTCCTGCGCCTTCATCGCGGCTGCTGCCTTGCCCGCGGCGCCCTTGGCGTGGCTGGCCCAACCTTTCTCGTTCGCCGGACCCGAGCGCTTGGCCAGCAACTCCTCACGCGGCCGTTTCAGCAACTCGCGCCGCGCCGCTACATCGCCGGCCACGCCCATCTTGAAGCCGTAGTGCGTCGGCAGGTTGCTGTCGTCGTAAGTCAGTTCATAGGTGTCCTTCACGAAGTAGAGTGGCTTGTTCGTCCGCAACTCATAAAACCGCGCATGCTTCCCATCCGGCAGGATGGACCGCTCATACCAGGCCAGGGCGGCCGGCAGCGGCTTCAGGTACCGCTCTTCGCCCGTCACCAGCCAGAGTTCATGCAGCGCCTTCATGGTGCTGAGGCTTTCGCCACCGGTGACGCAGGGCGGCTCAAACTTGCGCGCCCACACTGGTTCCATGTCGAAGTTGTACTGCTGTGCCCACCCGGGCTGTGGCTCCGGCATCTGCGCGAGGATAAAGAAGTCGCCGGCCTTTTTGGCGGCGGCGAGATAACGATCTTCTTTCGTCAGCTCATGGGCGCGCAGGAGCAGCTCGACACACTTCTGCATGTTGCCGTCATTAAGGGTGTAAAATTGGGAGTACTTCGCCTTGGGATAGGTACGCGGCCAATCTTTTGGATAGGCGGCCTTTTTGACGGGCGTCGTTGGATCAACCGGGCCGTCGAATTGCTGCGGCCAGCCGCCGTTGGGGAATTGGGCGGTCAGCAGACTGTCGAGGCCAAACTTCAAACACTCCTGCAGCGCCGCATCATCTTTGCACTCCGGGAGGTGCGCCAGTTCCAGCAGGAATAAAAGCGCTGATTGAGTCTTGTTGTCATCCAGCGTGCTGGTGCTGCGGCGCTTGCCCTTGTTCGTATCGCCGGCCAGCACTTGCCGGTGCAGGTAATATCCCTTGGCGTGTTCTTCCGCGAAATCGAAGTCACTGTCCCAGCCACCGCTGGCGAGCTGGCATTCGATGAGCGCTTTTCCGGCCGCTCGCGCAGCGTCGAGGAACTGCGTGTCGCCCGTGGCTTGAAACGCCTTCACGAGGACCAGTCCCATGGTTGTGGTTCCAGGCGGCTGGATGGAGATCAGGGTCTTGGACTCACGGTGTTCCGACATGCCGGCGCTGAAGTCCTTTTTCCAAGCCGAAGCATAACCGCCATGGACGGAAAGCTTGTCCTGGTAAAATGCCGCCGCCTTCTTCATGGCAGCGGTGACGTCGGCTGGGTCAGGGAGGGGATCGGCTGCCAGACAGGTCAGGGGCAGGAGGAATGCGAGGGCGAGTTTCATGACAGGGAAGGATGGCTGTGGACAACGAAGCACGGGCACCGCTTCACACATCGGCAGCAGGGGATCCGTAAAAAACCTGTGCAGAGCTAGTCGAAATAGCTGGAACCAGAAACGGGCGCCTGCTGACGGGACGAGCCGCTTCAATTCCTAGCACGCGCCACCGTCTCCAGCACCTCAATGGCGTCTCCCAGCAAGCGTTCTCCGGTGGCTCGCAGGCTGTTTATGGATGCGGGCTGGGAGGCCAGCAATCCATTGTTACAGGTATGCTGTGCTTCCTCCAAATCAGTCTCGCTGTGCAGCAGTGCATGCAATCCGGCTCCCACCCGCAATGCCAGTTGGCGCCACTCATTGGGGAAGCAAGTTTGAAGAGCTTCCTGCCAGATTATTGTCCAAGGGCTATAATCGTCAAGCGCCGCCAAAGTTGCGATGGCGAGCACTCGGCCAAGGTCTTTGTTAGACCGCTTGATGGCGCGGCCAGCGAATAAGCCGCGCATTCTCTCCAGTCCAATTTTGGGATGCTCCAGCAGATTCGCCAACGCCATCATCTCTGGCCTTGCATAGCGAAGCCCCATGGCGCCCGCAGGCAGAGGGTCATGGGCTGTGATGATGAGGAAACGAAACGCGGGCAGACCAAAATGGCCTTCCTTCAGTTGCAGGCGCGTCCACGTTTTTCCTTTCGTCTCTGCGGATTGGGGAACCGTCAGCAACTCGATGAACCACGACTCTTCAGAGTCAGGATTCACCTGGGGTGGATACAAGCGCACTGCCGGAAGCTGATCGTCTGGGGTCTGATCATCTCCCGGTTTCTGATGATTTCCAGCCATGCGCCGCTGCCACCCCGCATCCATCAGTTGCTGGGCAATGTGCTGTCCGACTCCCACCGCTGCATGAAAGGGCTCCAGAACGCAGTCCACATCCTTCGTTCGCACTGCCTTGGATAGATCGTTGCCAAAGAAATGATATCCAGCGGCCAGGCTGCCGATGATGACAACATTTCCCAAACAGTCCGGTGGCATCGCTGCGGAAACCGAGGCAAAAACTTGGGATGGGCTTAATTGGCTCATGCGGCGGTGGCTTTCTGGACCAAGCGGTCTATGAACTCCATGGCTTGTGCTTCGAGATGCATTTCGTGGAGATCAAGCGCGCATTCCACTTCATCCGCCCATTGATTGCCAGTCGGAGAATATTCGGAGTATGGGCCCACATCGAAAAGCGACACCTCGCGGTAAAAAAGCGAATCCCAGCGGTAAAGTTTGTGAATCACCACCTGGCACGGCTCGCCACGTTCCGCTGGTTGCAATGCCGGATCAAGGTGCCGCAGCAGATCATGAATGGATCCTTGGTTCCACGTTTTTAAGTGAATCACCAGATCCAGGCGAGGAGCGCCAATGATATCCAGGCCCGGTTCGTAATGCCGGGCTCCGAGCACACCGCCGACTGCTACGGCACCTTCCAGGCCAAGGCCCTTCAAGTCGTATTTGCCCAGCCGCTGCTGCATGATCTCCACCGGTCGCGGCTGGCCTGAGCGGTCCGCATACCCCTCGCTGGAGCGTACTTTCTCCGATTGGGCGACCAATTGAAACCACGCATCCCGCGGAAAGGAACGCAACTCAACCCGCCGATCAGAGTAACGTTTCAAATGCGGCTCCAGCCTCTCCAGCGCCTCTGCAACGGTTGGGTAGCTATAGCCCGATAGCTTGCTCAAGTGTTTCAACATGACGGGGTCCATTTTTCGGAACCACCGAATCAAAAGCACCCGCAGCACCTCGAAAAACGCCTCCCCAGGAGCTTTCGAAGACTGCACAACCTGTGTGCGTTCATAGGCGACCACCCGCTCAATGCCGTTTGCATCTTGTTCAAGCAAGCGCCCAAATACCTGGTCCGAAAGTCCGCTTCGGCGAATGACCAGCGCCAGCCGATCGAGCACTTTGGGTTTTAGGATCGCCTGGATGATTTGCCATTCTTCCGAAAGCCGGTGGTCAGTGACGTCTGTCCCTTCAATCACTAAAATGCCCCGCTGGTCCCTGTCGCCGCTCATTGCCACGCGCCCAGCCACTTCGATCAGAGTGGACCGCAGTTGCCGCAGGTTTTTCAATCCCACCAGCACTTCAAAGGCTGGATTCTCCAATACCACATCCCCCGGGGAACCAACCGCAGGTGACGGATCATCGAATCGAGGCACAGCCATGGTATTAAAGTGCAACTTTAATATTAAAGTTGCAAGTCGAAATTGAACTTGCGCCTAAACTAGTCCGCTGGAATATTAGCAAAGGGACGCACAAATAGCCGCACCTCCCTCGAGTGTGACGGCTTCTCCCGTGGCGATTTCCTGTTTTGCCTGCTCCCACGGGTGGTCCAGACGGCCTGCCTTTGCGTCCGCCCTCACCTCATCAAACCAATGGGCGAGCTTCCAGAACTCGTACCGTGGCATTTCGCGGATGGCCGATTCGATCTCCGTGACAGTGCTCATGCTAGGAAATTAACCAACTCTATCTACCCGCAACTCACTCGTTCACCCCAATCCCTCGATCTTCCATCCCTCGCGATAGGCGCGTTTGACGAGGGCGTTGGCGGCGGGGACGTTGGTGACTTGCAGGGCATCGCGGTCCCATTCCAGCCATTGGCCGGGGAAGCGGTCGGCCAGCGTTCCAACCAGCACCGTTTCGGTCAAAGGGCCGCCGTGGCTGAAGTCGGCGCAGCTCTTGCGGCCTTCGAGAATGGCGTCCACCCAGTCGAAATAGTGGTCCTGGCCTTTGAGGCCCTTCGGGTATTTTTCAGCCGGGAAACTGGCCTCAGACAGAACATAGGGGCGCACGGTGTAGGGCTTGAAGATGCTGCCGGTTTCGCCTAACCAAAAGGTGCCGGATTTCGGAAACTGCTTCAGCACGCTGGGCATGATGATCTTGGTCATGTCAGGGTCGATGCCGCCGTCGTTCCAGGTGATTTTGACGGTATCGCCGCTGGTGAATTCGGTGCCGGGAAATTCGAGCTCAACGGTGCGTTTTTCACCCCAGAGCGGGCCGCTGCTGCCGGCCGTGGTCTGGCGCACGCGCTTGGGTGCGGTCAGTTTCAACGCATCAAAGGTGGTGTCGAAATGATGGCAGCCCATATCTCCCATTTCACCGCAACCGAAGTCGAACCAGGCGCGCCAGGTTTGCGGATGATAGGTGTCCTTCAAAAACGGGCGCGGCTCCCGCACGCCAAGCCAGTGATCCCAGTCAAATCCCGCGGGAATTGCATCGGGTTGCGGGCGCAATTCGGTGTTTTTTGGCCACCAGCTCAGGGGTTTGTTCTCCCACATGATGACTTCCTTCACCTTGCCAATGGCGCCGCTGCGAATGAGCTGGACGGTCATCCGCGCCTCAATGCTGGAGCGGCCCTGATTGCCTAGTTGGGTGACGACTCCAGCCTTCGCCGCTTCCTGGGCGAGGACGCGGCACTCATGCAGGGTCGGCGCCATCGGCTTTTGCAGATAGACGTGCTTCTTCGAACGCAGCGCCGTGAGGCAGGGCGCCGCGTGCATGTGATCCGGGGTACCGACGGTGACCGCATCAAACTTGTCACTGTGCTGGCCTAACAATTCACGCCAATCCTTGTACTGGGCGGCTTCGGGAAAATCCTTCGCCGCCTGGGCCAGGTGCGCCGCATCCACATCACAGATGGCGACGATTTTCGTCTTCGCATGACGGGCGACGCTGCGCATCGTGTTGCCGCCCATGCGCGCCACACCAATACTGGCGACCTGAAGGGTGGAGTTCGGCGAGGCGGTGCTGAGGATCGCAGGGAAGCCGAGAGTGGCGGCGGAGCTGGTTTGGAGAAAGCGGCGGCGGTTCATGGTGGTGAGGGAGAACGCCGCCACGGCCTGGGTTTATCAGGGCAAACGCGCCGGGGCCGGCAGGCCAACAAAAACCCCGCGCCTCCTTGCGGACGGCGCGGGGTGTGAAGAATTCGGGAATTCCAGGGAAGGCTACAGCGACTTTTTCAGCGCCGAGGAGGCCACGAAGCGGACGGACTTGGAGGCCTTGATCTTCATGCTGGCGCCGGTTTTGGGATTGCGGCCGGTGCGGGCGGCGCGTTTGGCCACCTTAAAGGTGCCGAAGCCGATGAGCTGTACGCTGCCATCTTTCTTTACGCCTTTGGCGATGGCTTCAAGCACGGCGTCAAGCGCAGTGGCGGCGGCCCGCTTGGAGGTTTCGTTGCCAAGGTTCTTTTGAACGAGTTCGAGGAGATCAGCTTTGTTCATGTCGGGAATAGACGGTTCGTTGTTGGTGTTGTGGCGGTTCGCGCCAGATGATATGCGAAGTGGGGAGGGCGATTTAGAAGCTACGTCCCATGCCAGTCAAACATAAAAGTGTCCCACAATCTCGCAGCCACCCGGATTTATGAACTCCTATCCTCTGACGCGGTTTTTGCTCCCTGACGCAGTTCCGATGCCGCATGCCACTAGTTTTATCGCGCCGGGGGCCGTGGTGATCGGCGCGGTGACCTTGGCTGAGGAATCCAGCGTCTGGTTTACCAGCGTTTTGCGCGGGGACATCAATTACGTCGAGGTAGGCCCGCAAAGCAACGTCCAGGACGGCAGCGTGCTGCATGTCAGCGACGATTTTCCCTGCATTCTAGGCGCGCGCGTCAGCGTTGGACACCGGGCCATTGTTCACGCGGCGGAGGTTGGGGATGAAGTGCTTATCGGCATGGGCGCCATTGTGCTGGACGGAGCCAGGATTGGCGCGCGCAGCATTGTGGCCGCGGGAGCCCTGGTGACCAAGGGAATGATCGTGCCGGAAGGGTCTCTGGTGCTGGGATCGCCTGCCCGGGTGGTGCGGGCGCTGAGCCTGGAGGAACAGCAGGGGAATGCACGGTTGGCCTTGAAATACGTCGAAATCTCGCGCCGCTACCGGGAAATGGGACAGGGCTGACCGGCGGCACCCCCCTGATAAAATCGTGCGCCAGCGGTTGCCTTTGCCAGACCGAGAGGTTTAGTTTCATCATGAATCGCGAGGTCGTGGAAACCCAGGTGCGCGCCGTGCTGCCGCTCGACGGCAGTTTTGCGGTCTTCCTTGGCAACGAGCAGAAGACTTTTGTCATCTACGTGGATGAGTCGGTGGGAACGGCCATCTCCATGTTCATGCGCGGCGTCTCAAAGGAACGCCCGCTTACCCATGACCTCATGGCGACGATCTTGCAGGCGTTTGGGGCCAAGGTGGAGCGGGTCATCATCAATGACATCCAGGGCAGCGTCTTTCACGCCCGCATCATCCTGTCCGCCGCGAATGAATTGCATGCGCGCAAGCTGATCGAGATTGATGCGCGGCCAAGCGACAGCATTGCCATGGCGGTGCAGCAGGGGGCGCCGCTTTTTGTGTCCCAAAAGGTGTGGGACAGCGTCGATGACGTGAGCGACACATTGGCGCAGATTGAGAAGCAGGGCCTCGAACACGGGAGCCCCGCGGAGGCGGCGGGCAAAGGGGAGGGCGAGCCGGAGGAGATTGACCCCGAGGACCTGGATCTGGAGGGCTTGGAGGACATCACTGAGGACGACGACGACGATGATGACGAGGAGGAGGGTTATGACGACGGTTTCGGCGGGGACGACGATGACGATGAGGGCGAGGAATGGAAGAAAGCCGACGGTTGATGCTGATCTGCTGACGGAATGCCTCGGCGAGCGTTGACTTGCATTCGGAAGCGCCGCCCGCGAAGATAGCCTGTGTCCCGCGCTGTAATCTGCCTCTGCCTGATCGGCTGCCTCACGGCGGCCCGAGGGCAATCATTCGAAGACACCTTGGGTTTGCAGACC
Organism: Prosthecobacter sp.; assembly: GCA_034377045.1. Lineage (GTDB taxonomy): Bacteria > Verrucomicrobiota > Verrucomicrobiia > Verrucomicrobiales > Verrucomicrobiaceae > Prosthecobacter. The sequence continues at coordinate 9,758 of JAXMIV010000491.1, forward strand.
ACACGGATCACCCTGCAGGAGGTGATTCAGCGGGTTCTGGAGAAGAGCTTGGATGTGCGCATCGAGTGGCTGAACTGGGCGGTGGCTGACGAGCAGACCCACGCGGCTTGGGGCAAGTTTGAGCCCTCTTATTTTCTCAACTCCACGTACCGCGAATCGCAGTTGCCCCAGAATGCCCTTGAGTACGTGCAAACCGGCGGCTCCATCGTTTTCCTCACGGAACCAAATCTCTTCAGCCAACAAAGCCTGCTCACGCAAACCGGCATCGCGGGGAAGCTGACCACTGGCACGGAGTATAAAATCTTCGTCAACACCGGAGAGTTTCGCAATGACATCAATCGCCAGCAACCCCCGTCGATCTTTTATCCCGAATACGCGGCGGCGGCGGGTATCGCTTTCAACCAGCCCTTGTTGCGCGACTTTGGCAGGGGCGTGCAACTGGCGGAGGTGCGAGTCAGCCGGAGCAATCGCGCCGTGGCGGACTTTCGCTGGGAACTCGGGCTTCAGCGCGTGCTTGCGCAAGTCATCCTGGAGTACTTCGACTTGATTTTTGCCGTCGAAAACATCGCCGTGAAGCGGGATGTCGTGGCATTCGCCCGGACATTGGTCGCCGAAAACCAAAAGCGCCTGGGTCTCGGCGTCATGTCAGCCGTGGATGTGCAGGAGGCGGAAGTGGCGGTCTCTGTGGCGAAGGAGGACGTGATCAACGCGCTCAGCTTTGCCGTCGAGCGGCAGGTGGCTCTCAAGAGCCAGATGCTGGAAACGCTTGAGGACGGGGCGGGCTTGATCTTCCTGCCGGACGACACCCTGCCGCTGATCGCGCCACCCACCGACAGAACGCGTCTGTTGCGAACCGCACTGCAACGCCGGCCCGATCACCGGGCGGCTCTCGAAGAAGCGGAGAAACAGGCCGTCATCGTCAAATACATGCGCAACCAGCTCCTGCCGCGCCTCGACCTCCAAGCGACGTTTAGCGTGAATGGCCTCAGCGGCAATTACGGCAGTGCCTTCGAACGCGCTTTTGATCGGCAGGGGTACGATACCCAGGTGGGCTTTCAGTTCACCATCCCCCTGGGAAATCGCACCGCCAAAGCGAACAGCGCCGCGGCGGAGTATCGCCAGCAGCAGGCGATTCTCGGCATCGCCCGGTCGGAGTTGAAGGTGGCCGTGGAAATTGACAGCCTGATCGCCCGGGTGAAGGCAGGCAAGGCCAGGCTCGAGTCCACCCGCGAATCCGC
>JAXMIV010000492.1:0-7318 GCA_034377045.1 Prosthecobacter sp.
ATGGAAAAATTCGGCGTCAGGCTGATGTCGAAGCCACCGTAGCCATAGAGCAGGCAGGCGTTGGTGCCGTCGAGTTTCAGGCCCTTGCGATGGACGATGAACATGGGCACCTTCGTGCCGTCCTTGCTGGTCACGAAGACCTGCTTTGTCTCATACGCATGGCCGTCGAAGTCCACCTTGGGCTCCTTCCACAGCATGCTGGCGCCACTGGTCACGTCATAGCGGTAGATCGCACCCGGTGTGGTGAAACTGGTGAAGGCGTAGTGGGTGATCTTGTCCTTCCGTTTGCCGCCAAAGCCGCCCACCGTGCCGAGACCTGGCAGTTCGATTTCGCAAATCAGGCGGCCGTCCAAATCAAAGGCCTTCATCGCCGAACGCGCGTCCTGCAGATACTCGCACAAAAGCTGATCCCCGACGCAGGAGACACTGTCCAGCTTGTGCTCGGTTTGCGGAATCACCTCCCGCCACTCCTTGCGGTTAGGCTTGGTGGTGTCGATAGCGATGACCCGGTAGCACGGCGCCGTGAGATTCGTGTGGAAGTAAAAGACCGGGCCGACGTTGTCGATGAAGCCGTAGTCGGCATCGAAGTCATTGAGCAACTCGACGACCTTGGCGTCTGCCTGCGTGAGGTCCTGATAAAAGAAACGGTTCTTGGGATCAGTGCCCTCGGTGATGCTAAAGACCAGGTAATGCCCGTCATCGGTCACCGAAGCGTGCAGGCCCCAATCCGGCTGATCGGGCCGCTGATAAACCAGGCGGTCTTCGCTTTGCGGCGTACCCAACTTGTGAAAATAGACCGTCTGGTTTTTGTTGGCCTCCGTCAGTTGCACGCCTGGCTTCGGCTGGGGATAACGGCTGTAATAAAAGCCGCCGCCATCCTTCGCCCACGAAGCGCCGCTGAACTTCACCCACTCGACAAGATCTTGCCGGTCTTTACCCGTGGTGATGTCCTTGACGCGAAATTCCTGCCAGTCGCTGCCCGCCTTCGAAAGGCCGTAGACAAGCAGTTTGCCGTCCTCACTCGGAGCAATCTCCGTCAGGGATGTGGTGCCGTCTTTCGATAATTGGTTAGGGTCCAGCAGCACACGCGCCTCGGCCTCCAGAGAGTCCGTGACATACAGCACACCCTGGTTTTGCAGTCCGGAATTGCGGGTAAAGAACCACTTGCCGCCCTGTTCAAAGGGAACGCCCGTGCGCTCATAGTTCCACGCCTCCTCCAGGCGTTCCCGAATCTCCGTGCGTTTGGGGATGCTGTTGAGAAATCCAAAGGTGACTTCATTCTGCGCCTTTACCCAGGCCTTCGTTTCTTCACTGTTGTCATCCTCCAGCCACCGATACGGGTCAGCCACCTTGGTGCCGTGATAGTCATCCACCACAGTGTCGTCCTTGCGAGTGACGGGATAGGTCAAGGACTGGGCAGAGACGGTAGCTGCAATGGACACAAAACAGAGAAGGAGGCACTGTTTCATCGTAAGTTTATTGCAACCATGGGATCGTCCGACCGCCACCCGCGTATCCCAGGAATGCAAGCACACTTCCAATGACAATAGCTATCACCACCACCAGCGGTGCCGCAATCACGCGGCGCTTCGCCAGCACGGGCAGAACGCCGAGCACGAGCCACAGGCAAATCTTAATGATGACCCAGGTGGGCATCGCTTTCATCAGGCCCAACTTGGAGAGCATGGCAAAGCCGGACACGAAGCTGATCAGCAAACCAATGCCGTGCCATTTCATCGCGGATTTGGCGCCCTCGGAAGTGAGCAACGCACCAAAGCCGATGAAAACAAAGATCAGGCCGACAATGTGAATGAGGTGATAGATGGCGGGAGACATGCGCCAACGATGTCACGCAGGATTCACCGCTACAAGCACGGGTTTCAGTTCCCGCTCTTCCAGCAACCGCAACGTGCCCTCCAGCACCGCCACGGCCACCGGTATTCCGTCATGGATCAGAATGATCGCTCCGGGACGCAGCCCCCGTGCGAGTCGCCGCAAAATGCCGGGCACGTTCCGGCTGAGGCCGTCAAATCCCCGGCAGTTCCACATGACCATGGTCAAACCAAGCGCGCGCAACGGCGGGCCGATGAACAGATTGTGATGTCCCACCGGCGGCCGAAACCACACCGGCGCGACACCCAAAATCTCCGTCAAGGTCTGCTGGCAACCGGCGATCTCCTGCCACATCCGCGCCGGACGCAGCCGCCAAAAATGCGCGACCGGATGCGTCTGACTATGGTTGCCGATCAGGTGCCCGCGGCGCGCGATCTCACGCACCAGATCGGGATGCAGCCGCGCCTTGGCACCGATCAGGAAGAATCCCGCCTTCACTCCATGCTCATCCAGGATGTCCAGCAGTCGCGGCGTGGTCACGGGATCAGGCCCGTCATCGATGGTGATCCAGACGCCGCCTTCCCGGGCCTGCGCCGGCGGCAGCTTGCTAACCGATGGCCCGAACAGCCGCACCCGCGGCAGGATCGTGCCCCAGGAAATGATCAGGAAGGTGATCCCAAACACCAGCACCGCCTCCCGCCACTGGCCGCGCAAGGCGAACACGAACACCACAGCCGCCGGCAGCAGACTCAGGATCAGCGCCAGGCCGTTCTGCCTTCGGCAACGCGCGGGCGGCGGCGGGATCATGGCGGTGACAGTGGCGCTGGGGATACGAGATGCTCAAAGACAAACCATTGGTCCCAATGGCGCCGCACATAATCGGACATCAGCGGCAACCAGGCGCGGCCCAGTTCTTCCGCCCGCACCCGCGCTTTGCCGTCATAAAACGGCGCGCCGACGATGATGCGGTAGCGCAGGCGACCGAGCCGTTCGAGGAAGATCGGATAACACGGCACGCGCGCGATCTCCGCCAGCACCAGCGGGCCGCGCGGAATCTTGAAAATCAAATCATTGTGCTTCATCTCAATCGGCGAGACTCCGGTCACGACGCGGTCTCCCTGCACCGCCACGGCTTCCGCGGCCATCAGCAAGCGGCAAAGTTCCATGCCCAGGTGGTTCTCCGCCACGCTGTTGTAATGCACCCGCAGATTGGGAGTCTTTTCCTCCGCCTCGTGCAGCTCCGCCGCGCGCAGGGCCTGCAATTCCTCCGTCTGCTCCGGCACCCGCACGATGTGCAGGGTGCGCCCGAGCTTCTGCGCAAACAACGACGCGCCAATGTCATAGTTGCCGCTGTGGATAGTGAAGATGAGCACGCCGCCGGAGACCGCGCGCATCGCCTCAAAATGCGTCAGATCCGGGATGTCCCAGGCGACTTCGCGGCCGAAATGCATGTGCCAGAGACGGTCCAGGTACGTGAGTGCGAACTGCTTGATCACCTGATACCCCGCCCACCAGCGCCGCACGCGGCCAAACGTCGGCTGCAGGGCCGCCACGTTGGCCATGATCGCCCGGCGCTGTGACCCGGCCAGCAGGTAAATGACAAAGGACACGGGACGCACCAGCACCAGGCAGGCCGACGCCGGCAACACCCGCATCAGTTTCAACAAAAAGCGCGTCCAAAACGCCCCATGCAGACCCGTATTCCGCCGAAGCGGCGCTTGCGAACGAGGGGGTTTGGAGGTTTCTTCGGAAGTCATTGGCGGCTCGGAGAAGCGTGCCTCCGAACTCCCCCTTGGTCACCTCGGCCCGACACACCGTCTAATGAATCCTCGTCCAAATCCGCAGTCGAGTCAAAACATGAACGTTTCACCCTCCCCGTCCCCCGCGGCTGACTACGATGTGGTCATCATCGGCGGCGCCTTCAGCGGGGCCTCGGCGGGCTTGCTTTTGAAGCGCGAGCAACCGGATCTGCGCGTGCTCCTCATCGAACGCACCGAATTCTTTGACCGCAAAGTGGGCGAAAGCAGCTCGGAGGTCAGCGGCTGCTTCCTCACCCGCGTCCTCCACCTCAATCCCTACCTCAGCTCGCACCACTATCAGAAGCACGGCCTGCGCATGTGGTTCTGCAAAAAGCCGGACGATACCGTCGAGGACTGCACCGAACTCGGCCCCAAATTTCAAAGCCGCCTGCCCACCTTCCAGCTCGACCGCAGCCTGCTCGACCAGCATGTGCTGGAGGAAGCCATCGCGCTCGGCTGCGACCTGCTCCGGCCCGCCACCCTCCGCAGTGTCGATCTTCAGGAAGGCGAAGCCAATCACAGCGTCACCATCGCCACCGCCGCCGAGGGCGAAAAGACCTTCACCTGCCGCTGGGTCATTGATGCCTCCGGGAAGGCCGCCATCCTCGCCAAAAAGCTCGGCATGCATCGCCTGCTGGGGGACGAGCACCCCACCTCCTCCATCTGGTGCCGCTACCGCAACGTCACCACCCTCGACAGCGCCCGCGCCCGCACGCTGCACCCCAAGCTGATGATGAACGTCCGCGCCTCTCGCAGCGCCGCCACCAATCACCTCATGGGCCGCGGCTGGTGGGTCTGGATCATCCCCCTGGCCAATGGCGACTACAGCGTCGGCATCGTTTGGGATCGCACCATCTACACCCTGCCGGAAGGCGGCTCCCTCACCGACCGCCTGCACGCCCACATCATGACCCACCCCGTCGGCCGCCTCATGTTTGGTGAAGCCCAGCCGATCGAGGACGACACCTTTTATTACAAAGGCCTCGCCTATCACACCGAACAAATGGTCGGCAATCGCTGGGGCATGGTGGGCGATGCCGCCGGCTTCATCGATCCGCTGTACAGCCAGGGTCTCGACTACTGCGCCCACACCGTCTGCGCCATCACCAATCTGATCAAACGCGATCACAGGGGCGAAGACATCCGCGAACTCGTCGACTACCTCAAAGGCGCCTACAAACGCAGCTACTACCTCTGGTTCGAGTCCCTCTACAAAAACAAGTACGAGTATCTCGGCGATGCCGAACTGGTCCGCATCTCCTTCATCATGGACCTCGGCACCTACTTCGTTGGCCCCGTGCGCCTGGTCTATGACAATCCCGAGTACGAATTCACCCGCATGCCTTACGACGGCCCCGCCGGCACCGCCTTCGCCAAGTTCATGACCTTCTACAACAAACGCCTCGTCGCCATGGCCAAGAAGCGCCTAACCAAAGGTACGTACGGCGCCTGGAACACCGGCATGGACCTCACCCTCGGTCAAAGCTACTCCCCCAACTTCACCGCCCTCCGTTTTCTCCGCTGGGGCATCCGCCTCTGGCTCCTCGCCGAACTCCGCACCCTCTTCGCCAAACCCCAAGCGCAGCCCGAAACCGCCATGGCCCCATCCCCCATGCCCGAAGAAGCCAACGCCACCATCTAGCTCCCCTAAAGTAGCGCAGTTGCGCCGCAACTGCCTCCCCCAATTATCAATTTTCAATCCTCAATTTTCAATCTTCAATCCTTCCTCCTGTTAGGCCCCACCCAAGACTGAGCACCGCCCCCCTTCAACAATCGGCACTCAGCAATCAGCAATCGTCAATCCCACTCTCCCCTCAGTTCGGTCATTCCTCATTCGTCATTCGGATTTCCTCATCCCATGCCTTCCCGCCGCCGCTTCCTCCAAACCCTCGCCTCCGGTGGCATCGGCCTCGCCACCACCCAGGGCTTCTGCGCCCCTGCGTCCGCCGCCGAAGCCCCCACCGTCGGCATCCTCTTCTTCGGCAACAGCCACACCTACACCCAGCAGGTGCCGATGCTGTTCGACAAGCTCTGCCTCTCCTCCGGCCAGTTCAAGCCCGCCATCCGCTCCGTCACCAACGGCGGCGTCTCCCTCACCGAACTGCTCGACGATCCGCGCGTCCTCAAAACCGTCACCGACCCCCATCAGTGGGACGTCATCGTCCTTCAGGAACAATCCGCCCACGCCGCCGCCGCCGCCACCTTCAAGGAACCCGCCGACGCCTACGCTGACGCCATCCGCCGCTTCACCTCCCTCTTTCGCGAGCGCAATCCCAACCTCCTCGTTGTCCTCTATCAGACTTGGCCTCGCAACTTCGCCAAATGGCCGGAAGACGCCCCCAACCAGGCCCTCTTCGGCAAATCCCAGGCCGACATGCATCAGCGCATGCGCCTCGCCAATGCCCGCGCCGCACAGGCCCTGAGCGATCACCTGAAAGGCACCAACGTCCGCGTTCTTGTCAGTCCCGTCGGCGACTTCTGGATGCAGGTCCTCCGCCAGCATCCCGAGATCCCCATGTACGACGGCGAAAACCACGCCTCCCCCGCCGGCGCCTGGCTCGCCGCCTACGTCCTGTTAGGCACCATCCTCGGCCGCACCACCCTCGAAAAAGCCGATTGGTCCGGCACCGCCGATAAGGCAACAATCACGAAGCTTCGCCTCCTCGTCCTCGCCCACCCCGAGATCTTTCATCAGGCGGGAAAGGTGGAGTGACGATTTAGATGGTCCTGGGTTGCAAGATCTCCGCGACAGTATGCGCGTCTGAGCCCAATAAGTCCTCTATACTGTACCCGCGCTTCATATCATTCCCGACGAATCGAACCCAAATCTTGTCGAACTGAAGCCGTCCCGCAACTATTCCAGGCGCTATCCCCAATTGTACTGCTAGCTGCCGTGCAGCTTTAACCGGCATTTTGCCTTGATGGCGCTGCTTCAGCTTAACGATCTCCGCTGTTGGGATCAAAAACTCTCTTGCAAAGAGATTTGCATCAGTTTCAAGGGGGTCCTCCTTTCCTTCATATTCCACAAGCCATTCTCGTTTCAGTTTACCCTGAAGAACGTGACGAGCTTCATGGAAAAAAGTGAACCAAAAATGGCCGTCATCCTTGTAGCGGCCTGTCTGAACGACGAGCGCACAGGTATCGTTGATTTGTCGGGCTGCTCCACTGACATGAGTGCCTGGTAATTCGGGAAGGATGACGTAAGCTACTCCTGACGCATTGCACTCACTGCGGATCGTGGTCGCCCACTTGTTCACCGGGAGGGTAGTTGCCCTCTTGAGTCTCTGTAGCGCCTTCATAAAGGCATCGGCATTGTAGGGAGCACAAGACTGTTTCCGCCCTTCCAGTTCGGCCTTCCTTAACCAGACTGCTAAGGCTTCCGGCTCACTTTGTAGCTTAGGTGATGTCCGATACGCCGCGACGGGATTCTTCCATGCCTCGATCCAGCCAGCCACATTTGCGCAACCAAAGAAGCATAACATGCTCTCCATAATTTGCCGGTTGTCCTTCGTGCGTGGCAACCAGCCGCGCTTTTGCATCGCGGAAACGGGCAAGCTTCGCAACCACTCTTCATTCACTTCCAGACGCTCGGCAGCCCGTTGACGGGCCAAATGTTCACGATAGTTGCTTTCCAGATTATTCCAAAACGAGGCAGGCACACCCAATCCACGTTCCAACTCCAAGGC
>JAXMIV010000493.1:0-2541 GCA_034377045.1 Prosthecobacter sp.
CCCGCCATTGCCAGGGTCAAGAAACGGACATCGATTTCCGCATCATTACCCAGGGTGGCGTGATTCGGTGGATTCGCGATCAATCCTATCCAGTTTTCAATGCGGATGGAAAGGTGGAACGAATCGTGGGAACCGCCCGCGATATCACCGAGCGCAAAGCGGCGCGGCAACACATTGTGGAACAAGCGCAGCTTCTGGACAAGGCGCATGATGCCATCGTCGTCCGCGACCTGAACCATCACGTCACCTACTGGAACAAGAGTGCCGAGCGGCTCTATGGCTGGTCGGCCGAAGAAATCCTCGGCCGCGCGGTGGAAAATTTGCTCTACCGCGATCCCGCCGAATTCATCCAGGCTTTCGAACTGCTTCTCGAAGACAATGAGTGGTCCGGTGAGTTTCAGCAGATCAGCAAGAGCGGTGCGGAAATCACCGTCGAGGCCCGCTGGACGCTGGTGCGCGACGACAACGGTCAGCCAAAGGCGGTGCTGGCCATTCATACGGACATCACTGAGCAAAAGCGGATGGAGGGTCAGTTCCTGCGCGCCCAGAGGATGGAAAGCATTGGCACCCTCGCCGGAGGCATCGCTCACGACTTGAACAACGTCCTGGCGCCGATCATGATGTCGATCGATCTGCTGAAACTGTCCACCCGTGGCGGAAGTGATCTGGCGATTCTTTCCACCATCGAACTTAGCGCGCGGCGCGGCGCGGAAATGGTGCAGCAGGTGCTCTCCTTTGCCCGGGGTGTCGAAGGCCGGCGTTTAGTGATCGATCCGGCGGAGGTGGTCCGGGACGTGCAACACCTCATTCATGAAACATTCCCTAAAAGTATCGAGTTTCATGCGCACGCCGCCGCCGCTGTGCCAGCCTTCATGGGCGATCCCACTCAGGTTCATCAGGTCCTGATCAACCTGTGCGTCAATGCGCGCGATGCCATGCCAGAGGGAGGGCGGATTGACCTTTTCACCGCCACCGTGAGGCTCGACAGTCAGGATGCCGCGCTCAATCCAAACGCGAAAACCGGCCCCTACGTCGTGATTAAGGTCGCGGATAACGGCAGCGGCATTCCCAAGGAAATTCGGGACAAGATCTTCGATCCCTTTTTCACCACCAAGGAACTCGGCAAAGGTACCGGTCTCGGCCTTTCCACCGTGCTGGCCATCGTCAAAAGCCATGGCGGATTCATCAATGTGGACAGTGAGCCGGGCAGGGGAACCGCTTTCACCGTCTACTTCCCTGCTCACGCCCGCACGGACGACACACGGAACCCGCTGATGCAGGAGATGCACCCGCGTGGGAATGGCGAAGTGGTCCTTGTGGTCGACGACGAGGAGTCCGTGCGCTCGATCACGCGCCGAACCCTTGAGGCTTTTGGCTATAACGTCATCACCGCTTGTGACGGCGCCGAAGCTGTCGCTCTCTACGCCGAGCATCGCGATACGATCGAAGTGGTCCTGACTGACATGATGATGCCCGTCATGGATGGGCCGGCCGCGATCCGAATATTGACGAGAATGAACCCGGATGTTCGGATCATCGCCGCCAGTGGTCTCAACTTAAATGGTGGCGGGGCTTTGGTCGCCGACATGGCCGTCAAACATTTCCTGCCGAAGCCCTACACCGCCCAAACACTGCTGCTGGCCTTGAAGGAATTGAGGAATTTGGACCTCCCGCACGCCGCGCTTCCCTAGCCGGACAAAGATTCTTGAGGCGGAGGTCAGTTCCAGGTTTTTGGCGCCTGGATAGTGCCGGCTATCAAAAAAACTCGTGGGTGCTGCGCAGGCAGGAGGGGCATTTCACCAGTGATCACCAAGTCGCATCTAGACTAGGGGAAAATTTAAATAATTAATCAGTTTGTAGGTATTTTTCAAAAACAATCTGAGGTAATGTGATTTTATTTCTTGCACTTATGATAATTTCTGTGAAAATTCAGAACGGAATACAAATTCCATACAAAACATGAAAATCAATATCGCCCACCCATCCAATCGCATCGCGAAGCGCTTCAACCGCTCCGGGATGACCCTCATCGAAATCAGCTTGGTGATCGCCCTCCTCCTGGGCCTGATCGCCGTGGTGTTCCTCGGTATCGGCAGCTACCGCCAGGGAGCTGACAAGGCCAAGTGCAAAATGCAGCTCGCCGCGGTCCAAAAGGCCGTTCGCGCTGGTTCCAACTTCCAGAACCTCGACGTCGGCGGCGCCCTCGTGGACACGGACGTCTTTGGTGCCGGCTTGCTGATGAATGCTGAACCCGTTTGCCCCTCCGCTGGGACATACACTTGGTTGGCTGTCGTGCCTGCCATCGGCGTTCCCTACGGCAACTGCGGCTACACCGCCACTGGTGTGACTCACGTGCTTGCCCTAACGGAAACCTCTGACTGGTAAGCCGCACGAGTCCGAATTCATTCTTCGGCCCCGAACCAATCGCCTGCAACCGTGCTAACCATCTCCGATCCCTGTGAACTCAAAGCGGCTGAGATTCATGGTCAGGCGCGCACAGTGGCATCTAAGTCGAGTCGAGGCAGGGACGGCTATTGGTGT
>JAXMIV010000494.1:0-5313 GCA_034377045.1 Prosthecobacter sp.
GGAAGTGTCAGAGCCCAACGGCCAACAAAGGGATTCTCAGCCGCCTGAGCCGTGGCGACGGTGGCAAGCAGGGCACAAGCAAGAGTGGAGCGCAGGGAAAACTGAAACAGGCGATTCATAGGTCGATGATTGGAACGGAAGCAACAGAACGCCACTCCCAGCCCGGCCTATCAGACGGCAGCCACTCTCGATGCGTGATTTTTGGCATCGGCGGCCTCATCCGAAAGTACCGCGGAGCCTCCCGTCAGGTTGTCCCAACCACGCCTGAACTGGCGCAACACGCGGAATCCCTGCGCGCTCATTCGCTCGGGCTGGAAGGTTTCCAGATCAACCGTGTGACGCAGACTGGGGCACCATTCGGCCTTGTAGCGGCTGTCACCGGAAAGCATGTCGTAAGTGTGCAGCCCCCTTTGCGCCGCGGTCTCCAGGCTCCAGTGCACGACGAGATTGCCGATGGACAGGTGCTTGAACTCTGGATCCCAACCCTGCTGATAAAGGCTGAACTGGCCGCGCTTCACCAGTCCATAAGCGGCGGCCACCACCCGGTCTCCCGCGATCAGGAGAGACAACATCGCCCGCCCGCTCTCCAGCCACTCCAACGCCAGTCCCCGATGAAATTCCCAGGAGGCCGGCCGCAGGAAATTGCTCTCCCCTTCCGGCCATTGCAGGAGATGCAGCCGCGCCAGATGATCCAGCGCCTCCGCATGCGGCATGTCCGTGTCAGAAAGACCGCGCCGTCCGCCGTGCTCGTCGATAAAGACCGCCCAGCGGTTGCGCAGATTCCGGCGCCAGCGCGATGATCGCGCCGCTTCGTAGGCCGGCCAGTCTTTTGGAATCTCGGTGAATCGGCAGGGGTGTATCTTCACTTCCTCCGCACCCATGCCGACTCTGTCCAGGGCCTCTTTCATGGCCGGCAGGTTGGCGGACTCGACAGGCACGGCAGGCAGCCAGACCACATCCCACTGCTTATGCGTGGCATCCATGCAGCGCAGCAAGCGCGGCGTCAGTTCCGTCTCACGCCCCGCGGGCACGATCACATCCATCCTCTCCCCCAAGACCTCGCCCATGCCGCCAATCCAGGTCAGATGCCGCAGCCAGCGGCGGGGCGGTTTGTCGCCACGGCTGATGACAAATGGAGCGATCGCCAAAGGCACTCCCAAATCATCGCGAAGCACCCCGACGGATAGCCGGTGCTGTCCTCCAAATTTTCCCACCCAACGCCAGACCCAGTCCCAGCGCATGAAAGGGGTCGGCACCGCCATCTGCTCGACCAAAAGGTCCCAGTGCGGCTTCAGAGCCTCAAAGGCCTCCACCGTGCTGACGATCTCTGGAATGGGGGTTATCATCGAGACAACAGAATACCTTCACCCGTTAAAATGGCTGATTTTTGTCAATTTATATGAAAAATCCACAAAGTCCATATTTGCAATCTACGTTATTGAAGTATTTTATAATAATAACAATTCTGCATGCGAATTCTCGGCATCTCCGCCTTTTACCACGACTCCGCCGCCTGCCTTCTGGTAGATGGCCAGGTCGTGGCGGCGGCGCAGGAAGAGCGCTTCACCCGGCGCAGGCATGACTCGGCCTTCCCGGCCAAGGCCATCGCCTTTTGCCTCCAGCAGGGCGGCATCACCGCCAGTGACCTCGATAGCGTGGCCTTTTACGACAAGCCGCTGCTCAAATTCGACCGCATCCTGGAGACGCATCTCGCTTGGGCTCCGCGCGGACTGAAGTCCTTCATGATGGATGTGCCAGTCTGGCTGGCGGAAAAGCTCTGGATGCCCACCGTCATTTCCCGCGAGGTCGGGACTGGCATCCCACTCCTGTTTGCGGAGCACCACGAGTCTCATGCGGCCTCCGCATTCTTCCCCAGCCCCTTTGAAAGCGCCGCCGTGCTGACGGTCGATGGCGTGGGGGAGTGGGCCACCAGTTCGTATGGCATCGGCCGGGGGAACAAGGTCGAGATGCTCAAGGAGATGCATTTCCCGCACTCGCTGGGCCTGCTCTACTCCGCCTTCACCTACTTCACCGGCTTCAAGGTGAACTCCGGCGAGTACAAGGTCATGGGCCTTGCCCCCTACGGCCAGCCGCGCTTTGCCCAGGCCATCTTTGATCACCTCATCGACCTGAAGGACGACGGCTCCTTCGCGATGAATCAGGATTACTTCGACTACAGTGCCGGGCTGAAAATGACCAGCCCGCTCATGGAGCCCCTCTTCGGCGGACCACCGCGCAAGCCGGAAGCCCAACTCACCCAGCGGGAGATGGACCTCGCCGCATCAGTGCAGGTCGTGACTGAGGAGATCCTCATGCGCATGGCCCGCCACATCCGCAAAGAAACGGGTGAACGCCACCTCTGCCTCGCCGGCGGTGTCGCGCTCAATTGCGTCGCCAATGGCAAGCTCCTCCGCGCCGGTATTTTCGACGACATCTACATCCAGCCTGCCGCGGGCGATGCGGGCGGCGCGCTCGGAGCCGCATTGGCCGCCTATCATCATTACCACGATCAGCCCCGCCCGCCGCGGACAAAATCCGACTGGCAGCGCGGCAGCTATCTTGGCCCCGACTATGATGACGCCGAGGTCAACCGCCGCCTTGCCACCTTCGGCGCCAAATCCGTCCTTCACGACAGCGACGAAGCGCTCTGCACCACCGTCGCCAAGCTCATGGCCGAAGGCAAAGTCGCCGGCTGGTTCCAGGGCCGCATGGAGTTCGGCCCGCGAGCGCTTGGCGCACGTTCCATCATCGGCGATGGGCGCAGCCCGGAAATGCAGAAGATCATGAATTTGAAGATCAAATTCCGCGAAAGTTTCCGCCCCTTCGCTCCCGCCGTGCTCGCGGAAAAGGTCAGCGAGTGGTTCGATCATGACCGCTCCAGCCCGTACATGCTTCTCGTCGCCGACGTGCTGGAAAAACACCGCCTCCCACTCACTGCCGAGGAGGACGCGCTCTGGGGCATCGATAAGCTGAACATCCCCCGCTCCTCCATCCCCGCGGTCACGCATGTCGATTACTCCGCACGTCTCCAGACGGTGCATCGCGACACGAACCCCATGTTCCACCGCCTCATCAGCGAGTTCGATGCCCTCACCGGCTGTCCTGTCGTCGTCAACACGTCCTTCAACGTCCGTGGCGAGCCCATCGTCGAGAACCCCGAGCAGGCCTACACCTGCTTCATGCGCACCGAGATGGACGTCCTCGTGCTCGGCCGTCACGTCCTGCTCAAAAGCGACCAACCCGAATGGAAAGAAGCCCGTGACTGGCGGGAAGAATTCTCTCTCGACTAACCAACTTTGCACCATGGGACTCCGCGCCGACGTCATCCACGAACTTTCCGTCCTCGACACTTCCACGCGGGCTCTGCGAAAATTCGGCCTCAGCGTCGGCGGCGTCTTCGGCCTTATTGCCGCGCTCGGGCTTTGGAAACACTGGTCGCAGCCCACCGTCATCACGTTCGGCTGCCTCGCCGCCTTCCTGATCGGTTTCGGCGCCATCGCCCCCGACTTCCTGCGCGCGATCCACCGCCGGTGGATGACCTTCGCTCTCGCTCTCGGCTGGTGCATGTCACGCCTCATCCTCACCATCCTCTTCTGGCTCGCCATCTTCCCCATCGCCCTGCTTGGGCGCGTGCTCGGCCTGCCCTTCACGAAAATGCGCCGCGCCACGGCGCAGGCCAGCCACTGGATCGACCACCCCGCTCGCGCCCAGAAGCACCACACCGACATGTTTTAGTCGCCTCTCTCATCCCCCACTCCCACAGTCATGAACAAGCTCCGCATCCTCGGCCAATTCTTCACCTACCTCTTTCGCTCCGGCAAATGGTGGCTCTTCCCGATCGTCGTCTTGATGCTCGTGCTCGGCCTCATGCTCGTGGTGGCAAAGGGATCCGCTCTCGCGCCGTTCATCTACACCCTGTTCTGATCTGCGGATGAAGCCCCGCTTTGACAGGCTGCTCTGCCTCCTCGGCGCGCTCGGTTCCGGCGCGGCGGCCGGCCTTCTCGCCTACCGCATGGCCACTCTCGATGCCCCTCAGTGGGCCAACCCATGCAAGGCCCTGACCGTCTTCGCCTTCCTCGCCCTCATCGCCGCCTTCATGCGTGGTGGTTGGCTGCAAAAGCTCGTCAGCGGTGGCATGAAACTCGTCCTCACCACCGCCATCACCTTTGGTATCGCCGAGGCCGCCTGCCGCGCCATGAAGCTCGACTTCAACGAGCTCCTCGGCATGCGCCGCGCCAACGAGGCTTTCCCCCTCTACTTCCGCCTCCCCACCCACCCCTCCGGTGACGTCTTCTTCACCCGCCCGCCCGGCAGCACCTGGACCGGCAAACCGCTGCAATCCCTCCTCAAAAACCACCATAGCACCGACATCGCCTACACCAGCGAACAGGAAGTCACCATCCGCTACAGCCAGGAAGGCTTCCGCAATCCCGATGCCCTCACCGACTGGGACATCGCCGTCACGGGCGACTCCTTCACGGAATCCGGTTACCTTCCCGAGAGCGCCATCTTCACCGGCGTCGCCGCCGCGCAACTCGGCAAGCGCATCAAAAACCTCGGCATCACCGATACCGGCAACCTCGCCCAGGTTCACTACCTCGAAGCCTACGGCAAAGCCCCCTCCTGCCAGACTTCCGTCCTCGCTTTCTTCGAGGGCAACGACCTCTCCGACAATGTCCACGAACTCGCCGAACTCGACCACTTCGAACAAACTGGCGATCGCCCCAGTCACGACATCCCCCGCCAGCCTTCCCTCCTCAAAGCCATCTGGACCCTCGTGCGCGACGTCAAGAAGCTCAAGCTCGGCGACCGCAGCTACGCCAACGCCTACTTCAAAGCCGGAGACCAGGAAATCCCGGTCACCATCGCCGACGCGCCGCCCAGCACCGCCCAAATGACGCCTGAAGAAAAAGCCACTCTCACCAGCGCGCTCGACCGCTTCCTCGCCGCCAGCCAAAAATACGGCATGAAGCCTCACCTCCTCTACCTCCCCTGCAAGCGCCGCGTCTTGCACGCTCACCTCCGCCACGGCCCCGATTACCCCCAACCTGATTGGCAACTCGGCGATCTCCCCCAGCACGTCGCCCAGGAATGCAGCAAACGCGGCATCGTCTTCATCGACGCCACGCCCGCTCTCGCCGCCGCGACCGCCACCGGTCACGTCGTTTTTAACACAATTTACGACACCCACCTCGACGCCGAAGGCCACCGCATCGTTGGCGAAGTGCTGGCCCTCGGTTTAACGCCGCGACCGCAACTCACTTCCAGTCCAGCTTCTCCTTGAGAAACTGAAAGGTGCCCACGCCATGAATG
>JAXMIV010000495.1:0-11530 GCA_034377045.1 Prosthecobacter sp.
CAGCGCCTGCCGCACAGGGGCAGGCAATCTGGGGCTGCCTTCGTTCCACCAAATGAATGCGTGCGTGTCGAGCAGGTAGTTCATGCATCGCGGCCCAGCCAGAATTCATCAGGCAGCGGCGCGTCAAAATCATCGGCTGCCCACCACTTGCCTTTTCCGAGACCGGAAACACGGGGTTCTTCCGATGGCGCATCGCTCTCAACCAACAGCTCTGCCGCCAGCCAACTCAGCAGCGAGCGCTTTTCCGCCGTTGGCAATCCCGCCGCTGCGACTTCGATTTCAGCCAGTGTGCTCATGCATGCATTCTAATTTCTGCCCCTGATTCATGCAACATCTCATCTCCAGCCTGCTTGTTTGCTGCTCGGTTGCCGCCTCTGCCGCCTCTGAAGCCCCGAGCTTCCGCAATACGATCCAGCCGATCCTGACGCGCTACGGCTGCAACGCCGGCGCCTGTCACGGGGCGGCGGCGGGGCAGGGGGGGTTTAGGCTTTCCTTGCGCGGGTTCGATGACCAGGGGGACTGGCTCTCGGTTACGCATAGCGCGATGGGCCGGCGCATCACGCTGGAAGATCCCGCGCGGAGCCTCCTGCTGTTGAAGGCCACCAAGACCGTGCCGCACAAAGGCGATAAGCGGTTTGAGGTCAACTCAGCGGAGTATCAGGCCCTGGCCGACTGGGTCGCCCATGGCGTCGCGGGGCCAAAGGCAGAGGATGCGCGCATCACGGCCCTGGAGGTCACGCCGAATCATCTCGTCACCAAAGCGGGCGCCAATCAGCAACTCAAGGTCATGGCGAAGTTCAGCAACGGCCTAACCGAAGATGTAACTCGCTGGACGAAATTCACCGCCACCAATGCCAGCGTCGCCACGGTGGACGACACGGGTTTGATCAAGCCAACCGGACAAGGCGAAGGCACGGTGAGTGCCTGGTATCTCAGCCGTCTGGCAATCGTGACCGTCACCGTGCCCAGCCCCACGCTTGTGGACGCTGCCCTGTTTGCCCAGATGCAGCCGCGCAATTTCATCGATGAGCAGGTGCTCACGAAGCTGCGTGAGTTGAACACTCCGCCCTCCTGCGTGCGAATGACGCCGAGTTTATGCGACGTGCCTTTCTCGATACGCTGGGCGTGTTGCCGACCGCGGATGAAGCGCGCGCCTTCCTGGCTGCCAAGACCGCCGACAACCGCGACCGGTTGATCGACGCGTTATTGAAGCGGCCGGAATTTGTCGACTACTGGTCGCATCGTTGGTCTGATCTGCTCCTGGTGAATGGCGACAAGCTCATGCCGGAGGCGATGTGGTCCTATTACAATTGGATTCGCCGTCATGTCGCCGCCAATACGCCGTGGGATGTCATGGTCCGGGATCTTCTGACCGCCACCGGCAGCACGCTGGAAAATGGCGGGGGCAACTTTTTCATCCTCAATGACGAGCCGACCAAGCTGGCGGAAACCGTTGCCGTGGCCTTCCTGGGAACGTCCATTGCCTGCGCGAAGTGCCACAACCACCCGATGGAAAAGTGGACGCACGATGAGTACTATGCCTTTGCCAATCTTTTCTCCCGGGTGCGCACGAAGAACGGCGCGCAGGCAGAGGAGCGCGTGGTATTTTCCGCCACCGATGGCGAACTGGTGCAGCCTTTGAGCGGCAAGCCACTGCCGCCGCGTCCGCTGAATGTTACCGTGCCTGTCCCGATGACCTCCACCCAGGATCGCCGGGTGCCGCTGGCCGCCTGGGTCACCGGCACGGATAACCAACTATTCCAACGCGCGATTGTGAACCGCATCTGGGCGAACTTCTTCGGCTTTGGCCTGGTGGAGTCGGTGGATGATCTGCGCGTGACCAACCCGGCCAGCAACGAGCCGCTGTTCGTCGCGGCCTGCGATCACTTGGTGAAAAACAAATTCGATCTGAAGGCGCTGATGCGGACCATTCTGCAATCAGAAGCCTATCAGCGTTCCAGCGTCGCACTGCCGCAGAACGCCAGCGATTTGCGCCATGGTTCGCACTACGTCACCCGCCGTCTGAAGGCAGAGGTGCTGCTGGATGCGGTGTCGCAAGTGACGGCGATGCCGACGACATTCCGGATGGACAAACGCAACGCCAACAAGGGTGTGGGCGATAGTTATCCCATGGGTTTCCGCGCGTTGCAGCTACCGGACTCCAACATCGCCAGCTACTTCCTCAAGTCCTTTGGCCGGGCGGACCGCGTCGCCACCTGCGAGTGCGAACGCACCAATGAACCGAGCATGGCCCAGGCGCTGCACATTGCCAACGGCGATACTTTGAATGAGAAGCTCGCGCACAAAGGCAATCGCATCGATTCACTCCTGGCCGCCAAGTTGAGCGATGAGCAAATTGTCGAGGAAGCCTACCTGATCGCCCTGAACCGTTTGCCGAGCACCAAGGAAAAAACCAAGGCCACCGAACTGCTGCACACCGCCACACCCGCTGACCGGCGCGCCACCTTGGAAGACATCTTTTGGAGCCTGATGGGGTCGAAGGAATTTTTGTTTCATCATTAGTTGGGCAGAGGTGCGTGCCATCATTCCGTTATGATTTTGCCATACTCAGTTCTAAATATGCTACAGCCTGCTCGCGGCTCACTGACGGAAAATCAGCGAGAAAATCCTCCAGAGAATCACCTGCATCCAGGTGATCTGCCAGACTCTTCACTGGAACTCTTGTCCCGGTAAAACATGGAACGCCACCCATCCGATCGGGATCGGCCCACACAATCTGATCCACACTCATGAAGTCAGTATCTCAAATTTTCGCCGTTTTTCAATGCCTGGCATTGTGGATTGCTTTGCTTGGTTCGCACGCCCAAGCCCAATCAATCTCCTATGAGAAGCAGATCGCGCCGCTGCTGGATTCGTACTGCATTGACTGCCATGGGGACACGGATGCGGATGGGGAGTTCCGGTTGGATTCGTTTGCCAACCTTTTGGTTGGCGGCAAGAGTGGCAAAGTGGTCGCCGCGGGGAAAAGTGCCGATAGCTTGCTGGTGAAGTTTTTGGAAGGCACCTCGGATCGCAAGGGCAAGAATCAATTCATGCCGCCCGGCAAGCGTGACAAGATGAAGCCGGAGGAGATCGCGCTGATCAAGGCGTGGATTGATGCGGGCCTCAAGGGGCCGGTTCTGGCCGATGCCAAGCCTGCCGGTCCGCGCGAAGTGATCACACCCAAAATCGCGCCGAAGAGCATGCTGCCAGGCGCTGTGCAAGCCGTGGCTTTCTCGCCACAAGCGCAGTTGGCCGCGGTGGGTCGTTACGCCGAAGTGGCGCTCATCAATCCCACCACACGGGCCGTGATCCGCAAGCTCGCGGGATTCAAGGGCAAGGCGAACGCGGTGGTGTTTTCACCCGATGGCACCTGGATTTATGGCGCGGGCGGTGAGGCCGGTATCGGCGGCGAAGTCTATCGCTGGCGCGTGGCGGATGGTGCGCTCAATCAGCGCTACCTGGGTCATCTGGATGCCTGTTATGGCCTCGCGGTTTCACCCGATGGCAAGACGCTGGCGACGGGCGGTTACGATCAGAAGATCAAGCTGTGGGATGCGGAGTCGGGCAAGGAACTCGCGACCCTGAAAGGGCACAATGGCGCGGTCAATGGCCTCACTTTCCGTCCGGATGGCAAGGTGCTGGCAAGCGCGAGCGCGGATCGTACGGTGAAGCTGTGGGCCTTGCCGCAGGGTCTGCGGTTGGACACGCTTTCACAGCCGACCAAAGAACAGGCAGCGGTGGTCTTCAGTGCCGACGGCAAGCAGCTTTTGGCGGCAGGTGGTGACAACCGCATTCGCATCTGGAGCGTCAGCGCGGCCGCGAAGGAGGGCACCAATCCGATCCTGACGAGCCGCTTTGCGCATGAGGGAGGCATCTTGAATCTGGTGCTTTCCGCCGATGGCAAACTGTTTGCCTCCGCCGCCACGGACAAGTCGGTCAAGATTTGGAACGCGGCCGACCTCAGTGAAAAGGTCCAGATCGAAAAGCAGCCCGACTGGTCGCCCGCGCTGGCCTTCAATGACAAAGCACAACTTTTGGTTGGGCGCCTCAATGGCAGTTTGGATGCCTATTCATCCGCCGATGGCAAGATGGCGATGGTGATGGCGCCGAAGGCCAAGAAACCCGCGAAGCCGGCCAAGCCTGAGTTGACGCGCCTTGATCCACCCGCCGTCAGCGCCGGCGGCAGCCAAATGATCGACGTGGTGGGCAAGGGATTGAATGCGGCCGGCCTGATGGTGAAGGTGATGCAACCCGGACTGACCGCGGAGATTGTGGCCGGTTCCGTCAAGCCCACGCAGGCGACCCTTAAAATCACAGCCGCCGCGACCGTGCCTCGCGGCGCTTATGATCTCTGGCTCAGCAGTCCGGAAGGCGAATCGGCCAAACAAAAAGTGTATGTCGAAGACCTGCCCCTGCTGGTCACGAAAGCGGCGAGTTTCAAGAGCGGCCCAATGCCGGTGCCGAGTCTGCCTGCCAGCATTTGGGGCACGCTCACGGAAACCGGGCAACACGACAGCTATCGTTTCCACGCCAAAGCGGGCGACGATTTGGTGTTTGATTTCGCCGCCGCCCAAATCATGAGCAAGGCGAAGGCTCCCACCCTGGAGATTCTTGATGCCCTTGGGGCCGTGCTGGTGGTGAATCGCGGACTCGACAGCGGCAGCGATCCCTTCATCTCCTGGAAAGCGCGGGCCGAGGGCAACTACGAGGTGCGGATCAGCAACACCACGATGGATGGCAGCGCCGATCATGACTATCGCCTGACGGTGGGCGCCTTGCCTTTTGCCACCGGGTGGTCGCCCCTTTCCGCTCAGGTAGGGCAGGACGTTAAAGTGGCGCTGATCGGACATCACCTCGGAGACGAGGGCGCCGTGATGGTGAAGGCGGGTGCCGAAGGCAGCCAACCCATCCCTGTTGATGCCAAAGCGATGCGCACCCGCAGCAAGCCAACGCTGCGCGTGAGCGCACTGCCACACGTGGCTGAGGCGGAAGGCAACGATGAGGCGAAATCCGCGCAGGCCGTGACCTTGCCTGCGACGATCAATGGCTCTTTGTTTAAAGGCGCCGCCACCACGCCGGATGTGGATTGCTTTGGCTTCGATGCCAAGGCGGGCCAAACCTGGATTATTGAGACGCTGGCGGCCATGGCCGGTTCTCCAGCCGACACCAAGATCGAAGTGCTGCACGCGGACGGTCAACCGGTGGCCCGCCTGCTTCTGCAATCCGTGCGCGACAGCTACAATAACTTTCGCAGTGTCGACGCCAACAATGCGGACATTCGCCTGCAAAACTGGGAGGAGATGGAGCTCAACGAGTTTGTTTACTTCAGCGGCGATGTCATGCGCATCTTTCGCATGCCGCGCGGGCCGGATGGCGGAGTCTTCTTCTACACGTCCAATGGCATGCGCCGCAGTTACTTCGACACCAGCGCCACCGCGCATACGCTCGATGAACCGTGCTATGTGGTCGAGCCCAAGCCGCCCGGCACGATGCTCGTTGCCAATGGCCTGCCGGTGTACACGCTGAATTATTCCAATGATGATTCCGGCGATCGCAAGCTGGGCCGGGATTCGCGCCTAACGTTCATTGCTCCCAAAGATGGCCGTTATGTGGTGCGGGTTACGGACACCCGTGGTTGGAGCGGACCGCGTTATGTTTATGCCCTGACGATTCGGTCTTCGCAGCCGGACTTCAGCATCCAGCTCACGGGAACGAATCCAACGGTCAGCCCTGGTTCGTCGATCGGCTTCTCGTTGCGCGCGGATCGCAAGGATGACTTTGATGGCCCCATCGAGGTGGACATCACGGGTGTGCCGGAGGGGTACTTCGTCTCGTCGCCATTGGTGATTGACGCGGGCCACACCCTGGCCGCGGGTTCGCTGCACGCCGCGCCGGGCGCGAAGGCGGACGCGGATTGGAGCCGCCTGGCCATTCATGCGCACGCCGCCGTCGCGGGCAGACAGGTCACGCATGACGTGACGAATTTCGGCAAGGTCACGCTCGGCGCGGCACCGCCACTGGTTATCGTCTTGGAACCCGATCAAAACGGCAAGCCTGTCATGCGCGCGCTTGGCGCTGAGAAGGCGCCGCTTGAGCTGGTGATCGCACCCGGTCAGACCGTCAAGGCTTGGTTGCGCGCGGTGCGCACGGGCAACGACGGCATTATCAACCTCGACGTGCATGGCCTGCCGCACGGCGTCATCATTGATGACATCGGCCTCAACGGCGTGCAAATTCGCGAAAAGGAAACGGAGCGTCCGTTCTTCTTCCGCGCCGCGAACTGGGTGCAGGAGCAGGATCGCCTTGTTCACGGCGCGCTGAGTTCCACGCGCTCCGAACAGGACAGCGCCAGCTTGCAGACCAGCTTTCCGATTTTGCTGAAGGTTCGCAAGGCCGTGACGGTGACGGCAAAGTGATCGGCTTTAGCGTACCTCAACATTCCGATGTTGAGTGGGTCCCCCAGGCCGCAGGAGCACCATCTCAACATTGGAATGTTGAGGTACAGCTCCGCCCGTTCAGCCACATTGAGGGAGGAAAGCTCCTGCTCGCATCAACGCGCGAAAGACCGCTCCGCGGCCAGCGTTCACCCCTGCTCTCTTTCTGCTCAACCATCATGCGCCCTCTGTATTCCATCCTCTGCCTGGCGAGCGTCGTGCTCACCGCCCATGCCGAACTGAAGCTTCCAGCCATCATTGGCGACAACATGGTGCTGCAGCAGAAGCAGACCAATCCGATCTGGGGTTGGGACACCCCCGGCGCCCAGGTGACCGTGACCTTTGCCGGACAGACCAAAACCGCGCAGGCCGATGAAAAGGGAAAGTGGACGGTGAAGCTGGATCCGGTGCCCGCGAATGCCAAGCCTGCCGTGTTGAGCGTCAAAGGCAGCAGCGCGCGTCAGATCAAAAATGTCCTCGTCGGTGAGGTGTGGCTTTGCTCCGGTCAGTCCAACATGGGGTTCACCGTAAATCGTACTTTGGATGCCGACCTGGAGGTGGCCATGGCCAAATATCCGCAGATCCGCCTCATTGAAGTGCCCAATGTCGGCACGCAGGAACCGCAGACCGACTTCAAGGGCGAGTGGCGGGTGTGCGCGCCGGACAACGTCGGTACCTTCAGCGCCGTGGGTTTTCATTTTGGCCGCCTTCTGCATCAGATGTTAGGCGTGCCGGTGGGTTTGATTGACAATGCCTGGGGCGGCAGTTCGGCGGAGGCGTGGGTGCGCCGGGACGTGTTGGAAAAAGATCCGCGCTTTGCCACCTTGATGGCCGGGTGGAAACAAACGGAGGCCAATTTCACCCAGGCCGCTTTTGACAAACAAGTGGCCGCTCATAAGGCCAAGACGGAAGCCTGGGTGAAAGCCCGCCGGGATGCCTTGAAAGCCAAACAGCCCGTGCCTGCGGCCCCTCCGCGCGCGCCGCAGAATGCCATGATCGGACAGCACCGCCCGGGCAATCTTTACGCCGGTTGCCTGTATCCGGTGATCGGGTATGGGATCAAGGGCGCCGTCTGGTATCAGGGCGAAAGCAACGCCTCTCGGGCGCACGAGTATCGCTCCTTGTTCCCGTTCATGATTCAGCACTGGCGGGATGAATGGAAGCAGGGCGATTTTTCCTTTTATTGGGTGCAACTGGCCGACTTCAGGGCCGAGACGCCCGACCCGGTCGACAGCGATTGGGCGGAGCTGCGCGAGGCACAGACCCTGACGATGAGCAAACTGGCCAACACCGGCCAATGCGTCATCACCGATCTCGGTGAAGCCAACGACATCCACCCCTTGGACAAGCAGGACGTCGCGGAGCGTCTCGCCCGCTGGGCCTTGGCGAAGGATTACGGCATCAAGATTCCCCACAGCAGCCCGCAGTTCAAGGAGATGAAGATCGAAGGCAACAAAGCCATCGTCACCTTCGACCACGCTGAAAAGGGTCTGCGCATCGTCGATGTCGATCAGGTCAAAGGCTTCGCGATTTGTGGCGAGGACAAGAAGTGGGTGTGGGCCGACGCCGTCATCCTGCCTGACAGCAAGGTCGGCCCGCGCACCCCGCGCGGCAATCAGATCGCCGTCAGCAGCGCCGCCGTGGCCAAGCCGGTGGCCGTGCGTTATGCCTGGGCGGACAATCCCGTCTGCAACGTCTATTCCGCCGAAGGCCTGCCGCTCACGCCCTTCCGCACCGATGACTTCCCCATGCTCACCGATCCGAAGAATCCGAACGGCACGGCAGCCCTCGCGGCCCAACGCCAGGAAGTCCTGAAAAAAATGCAGGAGCACAAAGCCAAGGCGCCTGCCGCCAAGAAACAAAAGTGATCGGCCGCGCCGTGTCTCGCAGTGCCCGCGCTTTCCGATTGCAGGAAAGCGGCTGCGTTCCAACCTGCTCCATGCTTTCCCCGATGTTTCGCTGCCTCGCCGCCTGTGCGGCCCTTGTTCTCACGCTGCTGCTCAGCGCCTGCCAAACGACCGGCACGTCGACGAGCCCGGGCGCCGCGCAGCAAATCGAGTACCGCCGGCTCTCCATCGCTTCGGAGGCGCGGGGGGATTATTACATTGGCCGCCGCTTCCACATCGAGCACACGCACTTCTGGGGTTATGTGCGGCGCCCGGGCGAAGGCTGGGACAAATCCAGGCTGGTCATGATGAATGAGAGGTTTCAAAAGGTGCCCGACCGCCTGCCGGAGATCCCCGCCGGCATGAGTCCCGCCTACGGCTACGACAACAATTGCGAGTACCGTCTCTGGGGCTCCTTTTCCGGGCGCAAGGCCTACGATCCCAACAGCAACCTCATCCTGCCCGAGTTTGTCCTTCGCCGTGCGGAACTGATCAGTGATTCGCCCGGTTGGATCTTCCGCCCGGACGAACGTTTCGACGGCCAGCATCTCCTGCGCAACGAACCCGGCGCGGCGCCCGCCGGGCGTTAAGCCGCGGAGATTGCTTCAGCCAGCCGCTCCACCTGCGCGGTTTCGTGTGCGGCTGACAGCGTGATCCGCAGCCGCGCTTTGCCACGCGCGACGGTGGGATAACGGATCGCAGGAATCAAAAAGCCCTGCTCCCGGAGATGCAGGCTCATGGCGACCGCCGCCGCTTCATCCCCCACCATCAGCGGCAGGATCGCCGCCGCCGTATTGGCAGGCGATTGCATCCGGCTCTTCAGCAGATCAATGTGGCGCCACAAATCCTGGCGCCGCTTTTCACCCTCCGGTCCGGCCACAAGATCCAACGCCGCCTTCGCCGCATGCGCGATGGACGGCGGCGGCGCGGTGGAGTAGATGAAACTGCGGGCGCGATTGATCAGCAGATCGACCACCTGCCGTGAGGCCGCCAGATAGCCGCCGCTGAGGCCGATCGCCTTGCTCAGCGTGCCCATCTGCAATTCGACCTTGGACTCCAGTCCCAAGTGCGCCGCCAGCCCGCGACCTTGCGGGCCCACGACACCGACCGCATGCGCCTCATCCAGCATCAGCCAGGCGCCATGCCGCTCCTTCAGTTCCACAATCTCCGCCAGCGGGCAGGCATCGCCATCCATGCTGAAGATCGATTCCGTGACGATGAGCACCCGCCCCGTCGCGGTTTGCAAAAGGCGTTCCAATTTGCCTAACTGGTTGTGTGGAAAAATGCGCATCGTGGCCCCGCTCAACCGCGCCGCATCCACCAGGGAGGCATGGCAGAGCTTGTCCAGGATCAGGGTATCGCCCGCGCCCATCAGGGCGGGGATCGTTCCCAGCGCCACCGCGTAGCCGCTGGAAAAAGTCAGCGCCGCTTCGCACCCCTTGAAGACGGCCAGCGCCGCCTCAAGTTCCACATGCGGCTTCAGCGTGCCGCAAACCAGCCGTGATGCGCCGGCGCCGGCGCCATAACGCTCCACCCCTTCATGCAGCGCCGCCTTCAGCGCCTCTGAGCCCGCGAGGCCCAAGTAGTCGTTTGACGAAAAATTTTGATACTCCCGGCCTTCATGCGCAATGACCGGCCCCTGCGCCGAATCCACGGTGCGCAGTTCGCGCCACAGACCTTGGTCACGAAGGTCACGAATTTGCGGTTCGAGCTGCCAAGTGCGCACCTCGGGCGGAACCTCTTTTTCTGGCGGATCGGCGCTCATGGTGAAGTCTCGTACCTCAACATTCCAATGTTGAGTTGGTGCTCTTGCGGACCGGTGTACCCATCTCAACATCGGAATGTTGAGGTACAGTCCCTCCGGCAAACAGGCACGATTGCATGGTTGTCACTACTCCTTCAACCTCCGTTCCACGATCTCATCTTTTTCCACACCTTGAGTTAGGGCCTTCTCATAGTGCCGCCGTGCCAATTCAATCGCCGGCGGTGTTTGATCCAGGTACATCAGCGCGAGATTGAAGTTCGCCAGGCCATAGGCCGGATCCAGTTCCAGGGCGCGGATCAATTCCATTTCCGCCGTGTCCCGCCAGCCCAGGCTTTTCGCGGCGATGGCCAGGTAGTTGCGCGCGCGGGCATCGCTTGGGTCTTCGTGGATCGCGCGGGTGAACATGGAGACGGCCAGGTAGGTATCGCCCTCTTTCCCGTGCAGCAATCCCAGGGCGCTCCACGATTGCGCGATCTGCGGATTGTACTGCACCGACTTGGTGAAGGCGTCGATGGCCTCCCGCGTGTGGCCGGTTTGTTGCTCCACCGCGCCGAGATTGGCCCAAGCGAGCGCGTTGGCGGGATCGGATTTGAGCATTTCTTGGTAGGCCGCCCGGGCCGTGGACCAGTCGCGGTTGGTAAAAGCTTCCGCCGCCTTTTGGGACAGGATCATCGTGTCGGGTGGCAGATTGCCCGTCTTTTCCACCGGCGCCCGATTCAGGGGCAGCGCCGCAGGCTCCTGGGCGCAGAGCGGAATAGCGGCGATGAGGGACATCCAAAACAGGCATTTCATGGCCTGCACAGTGGCCCGTTTTTGGGGAATAGAAAATCACTTGCATTCTTTGCAGAGAAGTCGACTGTTCTGGAGAACAGAGTTCTTATGTTCGCCACAACCATCCCACTTACCGATCGGCAATCCCAGTTGCTCGACTACCTGCGCCAATACCAGCGCGAAAACGGTGTCATGCCTTCCACGCGTGACATTCAGAAGCACTTTGGCTTCTCCAGTCAAACCGCCGCCATGAGTCATCTGCGCGCCCTCGAAAAGAAGGGCGTCATTCAACGACACGCGCATAAAGCCCGTGCCGTCGTCTTTCCAGAAGATTTGGAGCGCGCGGAAATCGTTGACGTTCCGATCTTCGGCATGATCCCCGCGGGTTACGCCGAAGACCAGCAACAGGAGGCGGTGGGTTCCATCGCCATCGATACCGCCACCCTGGGCCTCAGCCGTACCACACAGGCCTTTGCCCTCAAGGTGCGCGGTGAGTCCATGATCGGCGCCAACATCTGCGACGGCGACGTCGTCATTCTCGAAGTCAAAGAACCGCGGTCCCGCGATATCGTCGCCGCGTTGATTGATGGCGAGACGACGCTGAAACGCTATATCACGGAGCGTGGCAAGCCTTACCTGCGCGCGGAAAATGCGAAGTTCCCCGATCTGAT
>JAXMIV010000496.1:0-2612 GCA_034377045.1 Prosthecobacter sp.
AACTGACGTCGGTGATCCGTCAAATGTGCGGTGGCAAGGGGGCGCAGGTCTACTCCATTCCTGGAGAACTGGACTTGCGGGCCTACTTTCAGATCGCGGGCCTGTCAGGCTTTGAAGAGCTCAAGGTGGAGCCCTGGGACAGCCAGGTGTCTTCGCAGATTGAGCCTGGGGAAAGCATCTTCGACGCGATCAAGCGGCATGACATTCTGCTGCATCATCCGTATGAGTCATTCGATCCCGTGCTGCAGTTGCTGGAAGAAGCGGCAAGCGATCCGAATGTCGTGGCGATCAAGCAAATTCTGTATCGAACCGCCAAGAACAGCCGCGTGGTGGCGGCCCTGATTCGCGCGGCTGAAGCGGGCAAACATGTGACCGCGTTGGTGGAATTAAAGGCGCGCTTTGATGAGGCGCGCAATCTGGAACGGGCCGAGGATCTGCAAAATGCCGGCGCCCAGATCATCTACGGCGTTCACGGGTTGAAGACGCACGCCAAGGTCTGTTTGGTGATGCGGCGCGAGTCTGGCAATATGCTGCGTTACATGCATTTCGGCACCGGCAACTATAATGAAGCCACGGCCAAGTTGTACACGGACATCAGCTATTTGACTTACCACACCGACTACGGCTCCGATGCCAGCGCATTTTTCAACACAGTCACCGGACGTTCCCGCTTTGTGCATTTCCAGAAGATATCCATGGCTCCTTTTGGTCTGCGGGAACGGCTCCTGAGCCTGATCCGCAGCGAAACCGAACGCGCGCGCCAGGGAGAGCCCGCGGAAATCATGCTGAAGATGAACGCCCTGGAAGATGGCGAAATGATCGAAGCGCTTTATGAAGCGTCAAAAACGGGAGTCAAGATTCGCTTGAATGTGCGGGGCATCTGCTGTTTGCGCCCGGGGATGAAAGGGCTGAGCGACAACATCAGTGTCATCAGCATTATTGACCGCTACCTGGAGCACGCGCGCATCTTCTACTTCCGCCAGGGAGGGCATCCGGCCATCTTCATTTCCAGTGCGGATTTCATGAGCCGCAATCTATCCAAGCGCGTCGAGTTGCTTGTTCCCGTGGAGGATGGGCCTGCCAAGAAAAGGCTGATCCACATTCTGGAAACCCACTTCGCTGACACCGCGCGCGGGCGTATCCTCAAGGCCGATGGTTCGTGGCATGGGATCCAGGCGCCGGCGAAGAAGGCCATTCGTTCCCAGGAAACTTTCGCCAAGGAAGCTGCCCGGCGCGTCCGGCAGAGAAATCAGTCACCCGATGTGCTGATCCCACACGTGCCGAAGGCGTAGAGCGGGATCGTTTGCCGGACTCACTTCACCACCGGCTTGCCCGCCTTGAGCCAGTCGTTCATGCCGCCGTCGAGGTGATACACCTCGGCAAAGCCAAGCTTCTCCAGGGTCGGGAGTGATCGTGCACTGCGGCTACCTGCCTGGCAGTGAACGAGCACGGGCTGCTTTTTGTCCATTTTGTCGAGATTCGCTGCAAAGTCCTTCGACAGGATATCGAAGTTTTTGGCACCTTTGATATGACCTTCCGAAAACTCATCCGCCGTACGCACATCGATGACGGTGACCTTGCCGTCTTGAATCAGTTCGGCAGCTTGCTCGGCATTCACATGCTTGGCTTTGTCCTCAGCAAAGGCGGTGGCGAGGCTGAGCAGCGACAGAAGAGTGAAGATGATGGAGATGCGTTTCATGAGGTGAAAGGATGGTTCAGGAAGTACAACGAACCTCCACGGTCATTCGCGCCAGTCTTTCATAGAGGCGGCGCTTTCCCAGCAGCGGCCACCAGCGATAGAGATAGATGTCCAAGGGCCGCCACATGGCGACCCAGCCGAGGATGGTGAAGCCCTCGCGCACCACGCCTTTCCAGGGCACGTCTCCCTGGAAAATCATGGAGGAGACGAATAGGCAGGCGGCCATGAACACGAGGCCGATGAGCAGGGCGCTGCGGCCTTCCTTCATCAATTGCCGAAACTCCCGCCACAGCATCTCCGCCCGATAGTCAAAATAATGGCGAACGGATTCTTCAACGGCTTGCTGCGCCTGCGTGGTTTCCGCCGGCGGCTTGGCGAGATGGATGACGAGCTTCAGGGCATCGTCACGCGGATGCTCCTGCGCCCAACTGACGATGAATTCCTCCGCATCCTGATCGAGGTCCCGCTCATGGAACGGCGAGGGGTCCATGGAATTGAACAACTGCGCCAGTTCGGCGAGCTTGACTTCGATTAAGGCAGGCATGGCGGCCTACGCCTTCGCGGCTTCGTAGCCTTTGGCCACCTCCGACCAATTGACGACATTCCACCAGGCGGCGATGTAATCAGGGCGTTTGTTTTGATACTTCAAGTAGTAGGCATGCTCCCAGACGTCGAGCCCGAGAATCGGTGTGCCGAGATCCTTCTCGGCGACGATGCCCTTCATCAGCGGATTATCCTGATTCGGAGTTGAGACGACAGCCAGTTTGCCATCGCCTTTCACCACCAGCCAGGCCCAGCCCGAGCCAAAGCGTTTGATGGCGGCATCGGCGAAGGTCTTCTTGAATTCATCGATACTGGTGAAGGAACTCTGGATGGCTTCTCCCAATTTGCCCTCGGGACCGGCCGGGCCGCT
>JAXMIV010000497.1:0-4064 GCA_034377045.1 Prosthecobacter sp.
ATCCATAGGCATCCACGACCTTTTCGAAGGACTTCGAGGGGTCGGCCACCGCCATGAGGGCGACATTGGCCGACTCGGCATCCCAGCCGAGCGGAACGAGGACGGCGCTGGCCTGGGTGGCGGCGAGGCGGTCGCGGTAGCGGGTGTCGTAGAAGAAGCTGAGGTCGCCAGCGCGGGCTTCCTTGAGGGAGGCAAAACCGTTGATCATCAACGCAGGGTCTCCGGCCAGGAGTTGCCCTCCCAGCAGCTCAGCTAAATCAGAAAGGGCAATATGCATGGACCAATTTCATGCCACAACGAAACGCGTCGCGCGAGGGAAGAGTGAGGGCTTGGTGGAGAAAATGAGGCGACATGTGGCCGGTTGTCGCGTAAGGAGAGCCATCATCTCCTTGGCCGATTCTCAAATGTGAGCGGCAGGATCTTCGCCATGAACCACTCGATCTCAGCTTCCATTCCCGGGCAACGGGCCATCCGCGCCTGTGCGCCCCTTCCGACCAAGGAACAAGCCGCCCTGTTGGAGGCCTTTGAGATCATTGAGCTTGAGAGGATTACGCTCGTATCAACGGCGCAAGAGGCCCACGAGGCGCGAGAAGCCCTCAGCGGCAGCCGCGTGCTGGGATTTGATACCGAATCGAAACCGACCTTCTGGAAGGGAGAGGTCTCCGACGGGCCGCATGTGGTGCAGTTTTCCCTGTGCGACCGGGCGTATGTTTTCCAGCTTCATCAAGCGGACTGCCGGGAAGTCGCGGCCGCCATCCTGGCCTCGGCGGACGTGACCAAAGTGGGCTTCAGCCTGGGTTCGGATCGCGAGCAGATCCTGAGGACGCTGGGAGTGAAGCTACAGAACGTGATCGACCTGGATTCGATTTTCAGGCGCAACGGCTACCAGAAGAACGTCGGCGTGAAAGCCGCCGTAGCGATGCTGTTTCAGAAGCGCTTTTCGAAGTCGAAGAAGGTCAGTACGTCGAACTGGGCGAATCGCGAGCTTTCCGAGGCACAGATCCTCTATGCGGCCAATGACGCTTATGCGGCGATGCAGGTTTTTCTGGCGCTGGGGATGGGGGATGAGGTCAAGACGGGGGCGATTTGAGTGATTCCTCGCAGTCCTACTGCCCGACGCAGTAGAGCTTGTCCTGGGTGCGGATGAAGAGGCAGCCGTTGGCGGCGGCGATGCTGCTGCGGCAACTGGCGGCGTCGCCATTGGGTTTGGTGCCGTCGCCCATTTCATTGATGCTGAGGAGCTCAAACTTGTCGCCACCGGCTTTGACGACGTAGACGTCGCCCCAGAAATTGGTCATGTAGATCTTGCCGTCGGCGACGGTGGGGCTGCTTTCAAATTTGGATTTGCTGCCGGTTTCGCCAGCCCAAAGGACTTTGCCGGTCTTCGGCTCAATGCAACTCACGGTTTTCCGACCGCTGTCGAGGACGTAGAACTTGCCCTCGTAGAAGGCGGGCGTGGAGACATCTGAGGTCACCGCCTTGGGATCGCTGGTCCAGAGGGGCTGCACATCGGCGCCCTTGCTGTCGAGTGACATGGCGAAGACAGGGGAATTCTTGGGCGCGCACACGAGCGCGACACCAGCGCCGACGACCGGGGACGGCACGAGACGGAAGAATTTGTTGTAGCTGTCCCCCGCCTGGTTCCAGGTGGCGAGCCGGGCTATTTCCCTGCCAGTCGCGGCGTCATGGGTGGTAAGCGTGTCGCCACCGGAGACGAGCATGACACGCTTGCCGCCGTGATCGCAGAACACGGGCGAACTGAAGGCCTCGAGCGACTCCACCTGCGCGGGCGTGGGGCGCAGTTGTTTCCAGAGGTCCTTGCCGGTGTTGGGGTCCATGGCGAGGATGTAGGAGGTCATGTCCTTGCCCACAGTCCCTTTTTGAAAGCCCTGGAATTCGAAGGGCTCGTTGCGTTGCAGGACCTGGATGTAGAGCTTGCCGCCATCGAGCGCGGGGCTGCTGCCGTAGGTCCACTGGGTGCCGAAGGCGCCGTGGGTTTCGGTGAAGTCGCGCTTCCATTGCTGATTACCGGCGAGATCGAAGGAGGCGGCCAGGGAATTGGCGAAGAGGAAGACGACGCGCTCGCCATCCGTGACGGGAGAGGGGGAAGCGAGGTTGCTTTTGTTGTCCCACTGGAGGCCACCTTCAAAGATGACCTTGCGCCAGAGTTCCTTGCCGGTCTTGGCGTCGTAACAGAGGCCGACGAGCTTCTTCTCGTCGATGATCGGGGCGGTGAGGAAGACCTTGTCCCCCCAAACGGCAGGGACGGAAGCGGAGATGCCGGGGAGATTCGCGGCCCATTTGACGCCTTCGGTCTTGCTGAACTTCGCGGGTAGGTTCTTCTCCGGGCTGGAGCCGTCCTGATTCGGACCCCGCCAGTTCGGCCAGTTTTCGGCGTTGGCACAGGTGGCCGTGAGGGAGAGGAGGGTCAGGAGACGAAGGGCGGGGTTCATGAAGTGGCGAAGGAAACGAAAACGCGGCGGTTTGTCGAGATGTTTCGGGGATTCGGGGAGGGAAGGAAACGCGGGGTGTTTGGGTTCTTTGCCGCGGAGAAGCTGAGGGGCAGAGGTCGCTGAGAGTTGTGAAGGAATGAGGAAACTTATGAAGGTTGCAGAGTCGCCTCATGGTCAGATTTCAGCCCCTAACTATTTGATGATCAGTTATTTAGATCGGTTGTTGAGGGTGATTTTCCATGCAAAATGCATGGCACGGGGGGTGCAGGAGGGGGAAGCAACCCCAAAAAAGCCATGCAACAAGTGATCATCACCGTGGAATTCCCGGCGGAGGGACGCTCCGAAGAATGGGACGCCATCCGCCGGTCCCTGGAAGCGCACGGCTGGCGCAGCTGGTCGATCATCGCCAGTTTCTGGTGCAAGGAGTGGGATTGTCGAATCCCGAGGGCGGAGATTCAAAAGGCCGTGCGGGAGGACCTGAGTCTGGCGGCCATCGCCGCAAAGCTTTCGCTGCTGAAGGCAACAGTGCTGAGCTACGATGCGGATGCGCAGTTGATTGCCGTCGGCAGCGGAGCGTCCGCGGCTGAGGAAAATGCCGGAACTGAGATGAAAGGGCCGTGTTCCTAGATCGACAGGCAGGGGCCTTGCGCACTTTTCTGTCACAGAGGGCAATCAAGCTGGTTATTTGGGCGCCTTTTTGCCTTTGCTGATTCGGAGCAGCGAGGGACATGAGGATGGGAAAAAGTCTCCGTGACACTACGCCACTCGAGCCATCAATTCTTGAGCCAGTCTTCAATATTGAGGCCTGGGACACGGGCAAACTCGTCGGTGTTGTGGGTGACCAACGTACCTGCGGCGGCACGGGTGATAGCAGCGATCCAGAGATCTGCTTCGCCAATGATGTTGCCGCTTCTTTCAAGGCCAGCGCGAATGTCCACGTAATGAGCGATTGCCGTGAGGTCTGGCCAAACGATGCTGAAGGGCTGTAGGATGTGACTCACCTGCCGGTCATTGTGCTCTGGCCGGGCACTTTTGGCGGCTCCCAATCGCAATTCGGCGACAACTTGGCAAGGTACGAAAATGTCCTGCGGTGGATGCTGCACAAACTTTGCCTGCACCTCGGGCGCACGCCCGCGTAGAGAGGCAATGAAAATATTGGTATCGATGAAGAAGGCCATCTACTCAGCGTCGAGAGCTTCCACTGGCCTGGACAACGAACGCGGAGGCGAATCAAAGGAGGAATCGCTAATGGAACCGAAGGCGGCGCGCCACTCGGCAGAGTAGGACGTGCCAGCATGCATCTCTGTACTCGCGGCCAGCCGGGTAAGTTGCTCGGCAGCCCATTCCGGCAGTGGCTTACAGCTGCGCGCTGCCAGGACCGCGAGGCTTCTAGCGAGGCCATCGTCAAGAGTGAGAACGAGGGTGCTCATAGGTATTAAAGGGAAATTACAGTCTAAATGATGTTGGCGCGATAAGTTTTTCCAGATGCCTTACCAACAAAAGGTCGCAATAATGAGCCACTCTCCACTTCGTAGAGCCCGAGGGAGAAATCTATCAGCGGAGATTCACCGCGCCGCCGTCGATGGGGTAGGAGCTGCCGGTGACGAAGGA
>JAXMIV010000498.1:0-2903 GCA_034377045.1 Prosthecobacter sp.
GGGACCTTCGGTGGTGTAGTAGGGATCGTCGCGTTTGTCCTTCACGGGATCGACGGTCCGCTCCTCCATGACGCCGTCCTGATAGGCGCGAAGGTATTTGCCATCGTAGGTGAAGCCGAGCGTGACCCATTTGCCGACAGGGATCTCGCTGCGTGGCGCGGCGTAATCGACACACCATGGCAGGGCGCTGCCATCGGCGCGGCGGGAGACGCCACCCTCGGCGGAGATGTGCGGCGTGAGCTGACGCAGGCCACCGTAGGTGGGCATGTTGTAGAGCATGGCATACTGGCGGGTGCCGGTGTCGTCG
Source organism: Prosthecobacter sp. (assembly GCA_034377045.1). Lineage (GTDB taxonomy): Bacteria > Verrucomicrobiota > Verrucomicrobiia > Verrucomicrobiales > Verrucomicrobiaceae > Prosthecobacter. The sequence continues at coordinate 308 of JAXMIV010000498.1, forward strand.
TTGGCACCCTGACCTTCGCTCCAGATGCCGGCAATGGTGCCGCCCCACCTACCGATTTCTTCCAGCTTCACGACGGCGAACATGCTGACCTGAGCGTCCTTGCCGCTGATGTCGAGCGCGCCGATTTTCGCACGCGGAAGCAGGAAGTAGTGTTTGCCATCAAACTGGACCGAGGAGCCGGAGAAGGAGCCGCCCTTGCTCCGTGTAATGTGTCCGCCGACTTCCTCCAGCGGCAGCGGTGCACCGGCGATGATCGATTGTCGGGGTGTGCCGGGGTTTTCGCCGAATATCCAGAAGGCGATAAGGCCGGGCGTTTTGATGACATCGGCGATGGCTGTCTTCAGGCGCTCCTTGTCTTCGGCAGTGACGGATGTATCGAGCGGCAATTCTACCTGGATGCCTGCAATGCTGTCCTTGTAAGTATCGAATGCCTGCCCCGCGGGTGCGCTGACAATGGTGATCGTGGCCCGTGTGGCTGCGGTCTTGTCCGTCACCTTGGGTGCCACCCCAGCGACATTGCCATCGTGGACGGGCCACGGGCTGAGCATGTCGTTCTTGTTGTAAAAGTTTTGGTAGCCAAAGGTGGCGTCAAAAATCCACGCGTTGCGGTCGGTGTAAGGCTCGACAGACGACCCACTCCAGTAGATGTGCGATTTGAGGTTTTTCACCAAACCGACATCGGCGGTGTAGCCTGCTTTGCCATTGCCCGCCGCGCCGCAGTCCGTCACCTGGATATCGCCCTTGGCCGAGTAGTAGCCTTTGAGGCCGAGATTGACATAGAACATGTAGGCCAGCTCCGAGCGCGGGCTGGTGATGCCATAGCCTTCGTCGCTGGACCCATCGAAACAAAAGCGTCCATTGAACTTGTCACCCGCGACAGGGCCGACCTTTGGCAACCTCCAACCGCTGACGTCCACATGGCGCACGGGATCATGATACACTAGGCCGCTCACCCACTTCTCGGCATCTGCCCAAGGCATCTTGCCGTTTGGCTTGTAGCCACTGGTGCGCGCATAATCGGCATCTTGGAGCCAGGTGACATCCATCACGTCGTCATAGAGCAGGCCGCCGCCCATGTCGTGGAGTTCGGCCCGTACGAGGCTGGTGATGAGCAGCGCGGTGAGAGTGAGAAGATGCAGAGAGGTCGTTTTCATCAGGATACGGTATTGAGGTTACTTGGCGGCGGCTTTCTTCACGCCGGCGGCGATGTCGCCTTCGTGGACTGCCCAAACGAATCCAGCGTCCGGGCGGCGCAGGCCATCGCGTTGATTGCCCTCGGACGTGGTGAAGATCCACACTGCAGGTGATGGGTACTGCATGCCGGGTGAGGTGCAGTAGTAGCCGTCGGATTGCAGATTCTTCACCAACCCAAGGTCGGTCTGCCCGCTCCACACAGCGGTCCAGCTCTTCATCACTCCAAAGGTCTTCGGGTGCTGGCCGTCCTTTGTCCACCAACCATCCAGCCCGAGGTTCACATAATACATGTAGGAGAACTCGGTGCGCGGGCTGGTGATGTTGTAGCCCTCGTCCGTCTTGCCATCGAGTCTGAACTGATGGTTGAAGATGTTGTTAGTGATCGGCGCCACCTTTGGCAGCCGCCATCCGGAGTACTCCATGTTTCGCGCGGGATCGTGATAGACGAGCGTGCTGACCCACTTGCTGGCCTCGGCGTAGCTCATCTTGCCGGTGGGATGCTGACCGCTAGTCTTGGCGTAGTTCGCGTCCTGGAGCCAGGTGACATCGAGCACGTCATCATACAGGAGACCGCCGCCCCGGTCATGGAGTTCGGCCTGCGCAGCGTGGGTGATGATGAAGCTCGCGGTCAGAGCGAGCGTCTTGAGCATTTGGTTCATAGGATTGCGTGAGGGAGTGGTTGAGATCGGCGTGATCTCACTGTTGGACGAGGCGCACGGGCAACTGGGGCTGGGTCTTGAGGATGAGCTTCACGTGATCGGCGAATTGCCCGCCCAACTCCGGTACGGGACCGCCGCGACGGTCGCGCCCCGCGCTGAGTTTTACCACGGCTACGTCAACCTGGGGGGGCAACACACATCGCGTGATAACCTCACGCCATCCTCCCGCATCAGGGCCGCCACTGCTGAGGATATAGTTGGCACCCACACCTAGCGTATCTTGCGCAGCCGGAGGCCACACGGTGTGCAAGGACTCCGCCGATCCTTCGAAAAGATAGATATGGCAGGCGAAGACCACTGGAGCGCCCGGCGTCGTGCGTGCATCGAGAAATTCCGCCGAAAGCTCCAGGATCGAGTCACCAGTGGCCTTCAGTTTGCTGCGCAAAGGCCGCAGGTCCACGATCTGATAAACATCGCACGCCTCCGCCGCGCTGTCCGGCACGTTGGCATTTCCTTCGGCACGCAGGAAGCGGAGCGCGCTCCTGCCGTCCCGCGCTTTCACCATCCCGCTCTTGACGACCTCGGATTCGTCACCGCTCCAGATGCCTGTCTTGACCGGAAATCCGGATGGCACACGCCCGCTCTGCTTCTCAAAACTTCCATCCACCAGCGCAATTAACTGCGCAGCCATCGCCACCACACGCGGCGCAGTCACAGCCCAAACGACCGTTGCGCTAAACAAC
>JAXMIV010000499.1:0-5150 GCA_034377045.1 Prosthecobacter sp.
GAATGAATGGTGTGGCGGCCGCCCTGGGTCGATACCGGCTGGATTTTGACACCCTGCCGCCAGGCGCTTAGGGGGTCCTCATTCGCCAGGACGGTCAAATTCATGGCCAGGGACCATGCGGCGATAACGAGAGATGGCTTCATATCGGTTTGCTGGATGAATGATACCTTCTCCAAACGCATTTCGTTGGGCGAAACCTACAGCGCCTCTAACCGCCACATTAGCGCCAATCTTCCAGAGGAAGTTTCATTTATAAGAAACAAACTGGGCAGTTGGGCAAACTTCGCGTATCAATTTTATTGCCAGACCTAATCTTCGTTCCGTTTAATGGCGCAGTTACGGCATTTAATTACCCATCAACGCACACCCATTCGTTTAGGAAATCGCTTAACTACTTAAATCCATCACTCTTATGGCCAAGAAAACCATTCATTACACCTGGAAAAAGGCACAGGCATTTCGCAAGGGCCGCAACTACTCCATCCGCAATATCATTCTGCATTCCACCGACGGACGCGAGCAAGGGGATGTGGCGACCCTAACCGGGAAAAAGGTTTCGGTTCAATGGTATGTGACTCGGGCCGGCAAGGTCTATCACTTCGTGAAGGACGAAGATACGGCCTATCATGCCGGTGTCGTCTTCAACCCCGCCTACAACAGCAATGACGCCACGGTGGGAATTGAACAAGAGCACTTCGATACCAAAGAAGACTGGCCAGCGACGCAGATCGACAAGGTGGCGCAACTCACGGCGTACCTGCTGCAAACGCATGGCTTGAAAAACCGTGATGACATCAAGTCTCACGCGCAGATAGCCAAACCAAAAGGAAGAAAACAAGATCCCTATGCCTATCCATGGAATGACTTTTTTGCGAAAGTGGATGGATACGCCAAGGACCAGTGGTCGATTGTGCAGGATTAAGCAATAGCCGTCTAAATCAGCTTCTTTCCGATGCCATGAAACTAACGTTTGATCTTCCCGCCCCCAAGCCTTCCCATTTGGTAAAAAAGGACAGGTTATGGTCCACGTACTACTACGCGCATGCCGCCAAAGAAGTCAGCAGCGGCGGAGTGCCATTGTGGAATGCGAGCAACAAGCCATTGGGGCCGAGCCTTAGCCAAAGGGACTGGTGCCTGGCGGCCATGGAAGGAACGGTGGCGGTCAAACGCAAGGACGGTTCCGTCAAGACCTACAACTACTCGGGCAAAGGCGAACCGGCGCAGACCAGTTGCAAGGCGGTTTTCCCGCACCTGAAACCCGCTGTCCTCGCCGGTACCGAGCGAGTTCGCTGGAAGGTCTCGAATGGCCCCTACGGAGACGGCGCGGCCAGCTACGTCCTGGTGCCGTTCCGCACTTGGGCTGTGGACCGACAGAGGATACCACTGGGCACGGTACTCTATGTTCGAGAGGCGAGAGGCGTGGAGATCGTGCTGCCTAACGGCAGCAAGAAAACTCATGATGGGTATTTCTTCGCAGCCGATGTGGGCGGTGCGATCAAGGGGAATCACGTGGACTCCTTCCTCGGGATTACGTCAAGCAACCCATTCCCCTTCGTGAAGAGTGCCCCGCAACACACTTTCGATGCCCATGTGGTGCAGAACAAAAGTGTTCAGGACTTTCTCGTCCAGGAACATCACGCTTAGTTGAGAAATGCCGTATGAAAACACTCCTCCTCCTCCTGCTGATCCTCGCGCCGGGCATGCTCCTGGCCGAACAGGCGGAAATCAAGATGCTGATCGCTCCGGACAAACTGGGAGAGGCGAAGACAACTCTCGACATCAAGGCGTCCGAGGCCCCGGAAGTGCGGGTTTGCTTTTTTGACACGGCGGAGGCAGCCTTGAATGAGAAGAAGCTGATCCTGCGAGTGAGATTGGAAGAAAAAGCCAACCAGGCAGGGAAAAAAGACGTGGATGCGGTGGTGAAGCTGCGCGGGACGAAGACCGCGCCGGACGGGTGGGAAGAACTGAAGCCGGAGGAGGACTGGGTAGGACCAGACGCGGCCAAGGATGTGAAACCTTCTTTTTCGATCAAGGAAGAGGGTCTGGATGAAGCCCGGATGCGGAAGGTGATGGATGGCGCCCTCGCAGTCAAAGAAGTGTTGTCAGACCAGCAAAGAGAGTTTTGCGCAGCGTGCCTGGGATGGAAAAGAAAGGCGTTTCCCTGGCCGGACCTCAAGCGTTACGGCGTGATCGAAGTGTGGAAGTCCAAACGCGATTGGGGAGCCTTTAAGAAGGTAACGGTGGAGCTTTGGCGGCTCGCCAAGGATGGGAAAGAGCCGATGGAACTGCTCGAAATCTCGGTGAAGACCAAGGAGGGGGACGCGAAACCGGCGGCAGAGGTGGCAAGGGAATTCTATGCGGCGGCGGCGCAGGCTGGACTGGGGAAGGCGACCGGGGAATCAAAGACCCAAAAGGTCATCGACTACTTCAAGCCGGGCCGGTAAGCCTGTACGGCGGACTGTGCGGTCTATTTTTTGACGTTGACCGGCCCATGTGCTTCATGCGCTAATTCGCGCATGAAACTTCCGACAATGCTCTTCGTCTTGTTGGTTGGTGGCGCCCTGTATTCCCGATTGGAGGCCGCGGTACATATTGGCGTCCCACCGGTCGATCTAGGTCCGCACCTTCACATCAAGGTCGCTGACGAGGCGCGCATCGAACTGACCTGGGATGCCGGCAAGGACGCCAAAGGCATACTGAAATTCAACACGGCCGACGGCCCCCTGATCCGCAACCTGTCCCTGCGCACCGAAAGGGACACCTTCATCACCGGGGGACTCACACCCGCCTTCTCCGCCACCGTCGGGACGCGCGAGCAGCCTCCCGGCCGGCCACCCGGCATGAGTCTCTGGAACACGTTTTTTGACAATCCCGGCAAGCGCCCGCATGAGATGCATCAAGGCATTTTCACGCCCACCGCGGTGCGCTTTGAGAATCACGGGGACGACCGCATCTCCGTCATCTTCGACGGCGTCAGCATCGGTCCCTTCAAGGGTGAATTGTGGATCAGCGTTTATGCCGGCAGTCCGCTGGTGCAGGTGGAGGCGGTGGTGAGCACGCAGCAGGATCGCGTTGCCTTCGCCTATGAGGCGGGCCTCCATGGTGAAGGCACCGATCTCGCGCATCTTGATACCGAGGGAAAGTGGCAACACATCACCGCCGGCGACCTCAAAGATTATGAAACTTTGGCCGTGAAGCATCGTGCGGTGTTCGCGATCCATCCGGGCGGCACGCTGGCGCTGTTTCCGCCGCCGCATCAGTTTTTCTATCCCGTGGACATTACCACCAATAACCGCACGGTCTGGCGTGAACGGAAGGGTTTCGGCATCCGCCAGGACACCCAAGGCGGCGGCAAGTATGTGCCCTGGGTCAACGCGCCGCCGGGCACCCAACAACGTCTTGGTTTCTTCCTGCTGATGAGTTCGGGACTGCCGGAGGCCGCGATGGATGAGGTTTTGCGCTACACCCGCGGAGACTCGTTCCCTGAGTTGCCCGGCAGCACCACATTCACCAGCCACTATCACATGGCCATCGCGGTCGCCGCCATGGACAGGGCAGCGAAGGGTATGCTGCCAATCATTCCGGACTTTGTGAAGATGTTCAAAGACATGGGCGTGCGCATGGTGCATCTCGGCGAGTTTCATGGCGACGGCCACCCGCGCGATCCCGGGCCGCTACGCCTCCCGGAAATGCGATCGATGTTTGACGAATGCCAGCGCCTCTCCGATGACCGCCTGCTCATGCTTCCGGGGGAAGAGGCCAAGGACCATCTGGGCATCCGCCGCCTGAATGTGCATCCCGGCCATTGGATGTGCTTTTTCCCAAAGCCAGTCTATTGGACCATGGTCCGCGCGGAAGGGCAGCCGTTTTCCGAACAGATCGAAGGTTACGGAACGGTGTATCATGTCGGCAACAAGGATGACATGATGCAACTGCTGAATCTTGAGCACGGGGTGGCCTGGAGCGCGCACGCCCGGATCAAGGCGTCGTCGTGGACACCCGACATCTATCGCAACGAAGACTTCTACAAATCAGAGCGCTGGCTCGGCGCCGCCTTCAAGGCCATGCCCGCCGATTTGTCACGCGAGAAGTTAGGCGAACGCTGCCTGAATCTGCTCAGCGACATGGCAAACTGGGGCGACAAGAAGTACCTGCCCGGCGAGGTGGATGTCTTCAAACTGGATCACACGCACGAGCTCTACGGACACATGAACATCAACTACCTGCGCCTTCCGAAGGCGCCGACCTATGCGGAGGGGTGGCAATCCGTGCTGGACGTCCTGCGGGCAGGTGCGTTCTTTACGACCACGGGAGAGGTGTTGATCCGGGAGTTCAAAGTGAATGGCCACGCAAGTGGAGAAACCCTGAAACTGGCAGCTGATGACACGGCGGAAATAACCGTGGATCTGGACTGGACCTTCCCGCTAAACTTCGCCGAGGTCATCAGCGGTGACGGCAAGGAGGTGTTCAGCGAACGCCTGGACCTGCGGAATACCGCCGCTTTTGGCCGTGTCACGCTGAAGCTCAACCCCGCCCTCAAAGATCGCAAGTGGGTGCGGGTGGAGGTGTGGGACATCGCGCGCAACGGCGCCTATACGCAGCCGGTGTGGCTGGAGTGAAGTCCATGCACGATCATTTCATTTCGTATAGCCGCAGTAACGCGTCACCGCGATTCATTGGTGCGTCCGCGACCGGAGCATCCTGCATCTCGGCCTTGGCGACCGCAGCCGCTACTTTCCCCGCATCCAGCCGGCCTGCGCGCAGATCTTTGAGTGCATTTCTCCACACAGCTTCCGTGGCCTTCTTCAGTGGCTCATCCAGCCGCGCATTGTAATCGTGGAAGAATCCCTTGGTGGCAAAGTACTGTGCGGCTGGGATGCGCGGATCCTTTGCATCCACCTTGGTCTCATTGAAGAAGCTCACCAAGTGGCGCCGGTCTACCAGGGTGCGCAGGAGCAACTCGGGATCGAGATCGGCGGGTGTGATCTTTTGCTTCTTCGCCAACGCGGCGGCAAAGCCCGCGGCTTCACCGGTCTGCATCCACACAGGCTCCAGGCGGATGGCACCCCAGGCGATGTGCGTGGAGGAAAGACACACCGGCACGAGGAGATTGTCGACGCCCTGCGGCAGGAGCGAGCGATACGGGATCT
>JAXMIV010000500.1:0-15223 GCA_034377045.1 Prosthecobacter sp.
TCGGCGGGATGATTGGAGTTCGAAAGACGGAGGGAGAGGCCGGGATCCCCTGCCCCCTTCGCCCACGGACAAATGGGTCCCGGCACAGCGGGACCCTACCAGTCAGGAGCCTTCACTGCGCCTAACCAGAAAAGCAAACGCCGTCAAGTTCGGAGCGATTTCCTCTCCGGTGAAGAGACGCCGCAGGCCCCTGATGGTAGGGATGCACTGCGTTGCGTCCCATTTGTCTGTGGGCGGAGGAGTGCGGAGCAAGAGCTTCGCAGCCCGAAAGACGTTTTTGATCGAAAGGGACGCCATCACCGCCCCGCATTCTTCTCAATGAAGTCAATGATCGGCGTGCTGTCTTCCAAGCCGTGCGGATGATGGCCGATGCCGGGTTTGGCGATGAGGGTGATGCTGCCGCCTAATGCCTTGTAGCGTTCGGCGATGAGGCCGGTGTTCTCCGGCCAGGGCACCACGTCATCGGCATCGCCATAGACATGCAGGAGAGGGACGTGGTTTTTGGCGAGGGGCGCGAGGTTGTCGACGGGATTGACCTTGGCGGCGACGGCTGCGGCATCGTCTTTGAAATTCCAGAGTTGCAGCACCAACGCCCAGTTTTTGGGATCGCCTTTGCCCTTGCCTTTGCCGCCGGGCCAGCTTTTGAAATCGCACACGGGCGCGTCGCCGTAGATGCAGGAAACTTTGTCGGGATTCGCGATGGCCCAGTTGTAGCAATACAGACCGCCGCGGCTGAGGCCGACGAGCGCCGGCTTGGCATTGAGGCCGTAACGGCTCGTCAATTCCTGGTGGAAGGCGTTCCAATGCTTCACGGCGGGCGGTGAGCCTAACATATTTTGCACACTCAAATAGGCGATGTGGAAACCCTTGCCTAACAAGGCGATGTCAGGATCAGGCTTGTGGCCGAAGAACTCGCCATGCCAGACCCAGGGCCTGCCTGGCGCCGGGGTCTTGGGGGCCACGACGGTGGCGGGCCGGCCGTTCACCATGAATTCGTATTTCTTGTAGCCATTCCAATTCGAGGCGATGCCGGGAAACATGGGCTCGGTGGCGCGGGCAAAGGTGCGGGCCTGCGTGTCCAGTTCCGCTGCCTTGGCCTGGGCTTCGGCCAGTGGCAGGCCAGCGGCGACGCCGGGGCGCTTGTGTCCGGTTTCGGTCAGCCACGCATCGCGCAGCAACACCTGCTTCCGCTGAATCAAATCAAAGATGATGGGGCCATTGACATGATCGGGCTTGCCATCGGTGGTCACTTGCAGACCCCAGGCGGCGAGCAGCGGCCGCGCCATGACCAGATGGCCGGCGGCATTCGGATGCACGCCATCTTTGGCAAAGGTGAACTGCGCATTGTCGCGCCGTTGTTCGGCAAGCGCGGCCGTCATCGCGCCATGCACATCCAGCACCTGCCAGCCTTTGGGCTTCATGCTCAGCAGCCAATCGGAGTAGTGATCCAGTACCAGGCCGTAGCCCTCGAAAGGTTTGGGATACTTGTCGAGGCCGGCAGGCAACAGCTTTGCCTGAATGGGCAGCGGATCAAACACCGGCGGAGTGAGGTGGATGATCTTCGCGCCTGCGGCGGCGACCTTGTCGCGCAGGCGCTGCATGCCATCCTGATAGGCCTTCGTGCGCTCCGGACTCAGTGGATAGTAAATGCCGTCGTTCATGCCATAGCAGGCGACCACCAGATCCGGCTTGGTCTTGGCCAGCACACGGTCCAGGCGCTCATGCAGATCCGGCCGCGGGAACTGGCCGTTCGCGTGGCCCTCTTCGGACAAGCCGGAGACAGTCTCGCTGGAAAGCCCCACATTCAGCATCTCAATCTGCCGCTCCGGATCCTTGGCGATGGCCGCCGCCTCAATGATCTGAATGTAAGTCCCGCCGTAGGTGATGCTGTCCCCCACGAACAAAATGCGCTTCGCCTCCGGCAGCCCCGCGCTCCAGGCGTGCAGGGTGGCAAGGACAAGAAAAAGGCAGGTTTGGAGAATCAGGCGCATGGTGGGAGGGAAAAGAAGTACGTTGATTGAAGAGAGAAATTAAGAGGAAAGGAGAATCGGTGGGACAACAAGCCTCCCCAAATCAAAAGCGGCGTAATCCCAAACTCGGATTGCGGCGATTGTGCCTCACAACCCAGACTCTGATGTAATCGCCGCGCACATCATAAAGAAAGTGATAAGGAAACCGGTCGAAGTTGCAGCGTCTGAGCCCGCTGGCGTCAAAGTGGAAGAATCGGGGATTCTCGGCTGCCTTGCAAAGGCCGGTCTGAAACTCAGCAAAGAAGTCTTCCGCGAGCCAGTCTGACACCTCGCCATACTTCTCCAAAATCTCATCCAGGTCGGACTGGACCAGCCTGTGGAACCTAACTCGCACGGAATCGAAGACCGGAAACCAGTTGATCGAAGGTGATCATCACATCCGGATTCTCGTCTGCTTCACGCATCCGGCGCAGCACCTCCTCGTCAGAAACGCTGTAGTGTGGTTTTTCCAGGCCATGAAGAAGACTGGCCGCAAGCGAAGCCCGGTCATCCTCAGGCAGCTTGGCGGCCTCGGCAGTAAGCTCTTCGAGTTTCATAGGCATCGGGATTGTAGTCGCGGGCGGCCGTTTTGCCATTCGTAATTTCCCTGCTTTTGGACCCCCTCACCGCATCGCCACGCTGCCGCTGCGGCTGGCTTTTTGCAGGCCCCAGGTCATGAGCAGTTTGCCGTCATCCCAGATGTATTTGGTGCGGGTGCCGAGTTGTACGAGGATGACATCGCGGCCGCTACGGCTGGCGGTGGAGACGAGGCAGCGGCCGCTGGCGACGGTGTATCCGGTCTTCATGCCGTTGCACTCGGGCATGCGGCCGAGCAGTTCGTTGGTACTTTTAAGCGTGACCGTGCTGCCGCTGCTGCGGTGAAAGGTGTAGTACTTCCGGCGGACGGCGTCACGGATCGTGCCGTTGCGATAGGCGGCCATGGCGATCCGGGCCATGTCGCGGGCGGTTGAGTACTGACCTGATGCGGTGAGGCCGTGCGGATTTTTGAAGTTGGAGGACGTGCAGCCGAGCGAGCGCGCCTTGGCATTCATCTTCGCGGCGAAGGCGCTGATGCTGCCGGCGTTGTCGCGCGCGAGCACATTGGCAACATCATTGCAGCTCTTCACCAGGAAGGCATAAAGCAGCTCGCGCCGAGTGTAGACTTCGCCCGGCCGGAGGCCCAGGCAAGTGGGTTCCACGTGCACGTCGGAGGCGAGCACCCGGACCTTCTTGTCGAGATTTCCCGCATCCAGCACCACCAGCGCAGTCACCAGTTTTTGGGTGCTCGCCACGCCTTGGGGCGTTTCAGCATTGCGGGAAGCCAGGTGCCGGCCGGTATGCGCATCAATCAGCAACCACGACCGCGCGCGAATGTTTGGTCCTCGAGTCGATGCCAGCGCGACATCGACCTGATAACCGTCATCGGGGTGGTAAATGGCGGGCTGATACTCGGCGGCTGATGTTTCGCCGGCGGCGAGGTAACTCGTGGGCTGATAGCCGGGAATGGTCACTGGCTGCGCCCGGACGACGCTCCGGGAGGGTGTCAGTGGTTGGGCGCTGGAACAGGAGGCAAGGAGGAGCCCCAGGGCGAGTGAGGCGGCGAAGGGCAAACGGCGGAGAATTCGGCGGGGAAGGGATCGGAACATGAGCATGATGGCGGACGGCAAAATGATTGGCAGGGCAAACGCAGCAAAGAGGACGCAGTTTTCATGCCGTTTCGCCCGGGCAGCAAGCCGCCGCTAACCTTATACGGTGCCAGGCGCCGGGGCGGCCAGGGAAAAGACGCCTCAGCCCTTAATGCCCGCCGGGACAGCAGGTTCCTTCCGGTGCGGTGTCCTCGATCTTCGCGCCGGCCTTCAGTTCCTCCAGCAGTTGATTGAACTTTTGGTCCCGGTGCTCCTCCAGCATCCGCAGGCGAATGGACTCCTTGACCTCATCAAACGGCTTCGGCTCGGGCGCCTTGCGGCCCAGCAGGGTGCAGATGTGGAAGCCGAGCTGGGTATTGAACACCGGACTGATTTCGCCTTCGTTCATCGAAAAGGCGATGGTCTCAAACTCCTCCATGAACTCGCCGCGCTTGAACCAGCCCAAATCGATCTGCTGCTGATCATCCGCCCGGTGCTCTTCCGCGACGGCCATGAAATCGGCGCCGTCGACCAATTGGCGCCGCAGTTTGCGCAGGCCGTCATAGACGTCGCTGCGGGTTTTGGCGCCCTGGAGGCTCTGGGTGATGTGGGCGGCGCGGATCTCCTCTTCGGTCAGGTACAGCTCCTGGTGGCTGTCGTAATAGGCCTGAAGTTCGGCGTCCGTGTAGGTGGGCTCCGGCGAGTAGGCATCCGCCAGCATTTTGTCCAGGCGCACGCCGCCCGCCACATTTTCCCGGACCACGGCCTCATCCTTGTGAGGCATGCCGATGTTCATGTAGAACTGACTCTCGCCACCGGCCTCTTCGATGAGGCGGGTCAGCCGGCTGGTGATGTCCTCCTCGGCGACCTCGGGCAGGCGCTTCTTGGCTTCCTGGTTCAGCAGCACCCGGGAAATGAGGTTGTCCTTGGCATAGCCCCGGAATTCCTGGTCGCGTTCGCAGCACGCCACCTGCAGGAGCCGTTCATAGTGCCCCTTCACATTCCGAAATTCCCCCTCGATGACTTCGTCGTCGATCTGTTCGCCGTTGATGATCAATGCCATAAGGTGGCAAGACTGGCGCAGGGCCGCCAGGGGTGCAAGGGGAGTGAAGTCGGAATGGCGGGGCGGCGGATTGCTGCTTCAAGGTGCAGTGAGCCCCATCAACAGCGGTATAGCGGCATACTCCTCGTCCTTCGCGTGGCGTGCCTCGCGCACGTCATAGTCGTGCTGAAGGTTCAACCAGAATTCGGTGGCCATACCAAGTGCTTTGCCCAGGCGAATGGCACTATCAGGGGTGATGCCTCGCCGACCCTTCACCAAGTCGCTGATGCGGCTGGATGGAAGCCCCGTCGCCTGAGCGAGGCGATACTGGCTGATCCCGGCGGGTTCCAGGAACTCATGCAGGAGGATCTCTCCCGGATGAATGCTGGGAATGCGGTCTGGTGGGGTTTTCTTGGCTTTGGTTTGGGGTTTAGTCTTCATGCTCATTTAGTGATAATCGGAAATTTCCACGCCGCTTGCTTCAGCGGTCAACTCATCCCAGTAGAAGCAAATTCGCCATTGTTTGTTGATGCGGATACTCCACTGCCCGTTGCGTTTCCCACTGAGTTTCTCAGCGTTCAACCCGGGTTTGGTCCAGAGATCCTTGATATTGGTGAGCGCGTTAAGAATCAGTAGTTTTGCTAAGGCCGGTCTCTGGATATCGTGTGGCAGCTTCTTGCTGAACTCTTGTCGGAAGACCTTTGCGGTTTCCTTGTCCAAGAAGCTCTTGATCATTGGCTGTAGCTACCAGATTCGGAGCTATTTGGCAAGTGGGAACACTGCGCTTTTTGTGGTTTTCAGAAGATCCTCAAGGCAGCCGCCACGGTCCGCGCAGGGTCTGGTAGTCAGATTCGGGCAGGAGCACGTAATGGGGGGAGGCTTGGGGGTTGAGCCAGCGGATCAGGCGGACGAGATTTTGCTCGGCCATGGTGGTGCAACCGGCGCTGGGCTTGGCGGGGCCGCGGCGGATGTGGAAGAAAATGGCGCTGCCGTAACCGGGCGCGGCGGGCTTTTGGTTGTGGCGAATTTCGAGCAGCCACGCGTAGGCGAAATCGCCGTGTCGCATTTTCTGTTTTTCAAACCAGGGCGGGACATTGCGGGGATCGACGGTGACGTGGTGGTTGTAATCAGGGTGGCGCGGATCGTCGATATAGGCGTCCCACGAACCGACCTGGTGGTAGGGCCAGCGGGCACCGGTGGGCGCGGCGGGAGCATAACCAAATAGGGTGCCGAGCTGAAAAATGCCGGCGGGGGCGCGGCCATCCTTTTCCACCTTCAAGGGGATGCCGTTGGCGGGCGGTGTGAACACCCCACGACCCCAGGCAAGACCATTGCGGCCCAGCAGGACGGGAAAGGGGCTGGAGAAGACAGGCTGCCAGGGCTCGCGCGCCGAATTGCGTTGGTAGGCCTGGAGGGTCGCGGTATTGGAATTCCAGGTTTTGGCCTGGGCAACAATCACCTGCCGGACGGAATTGCCAACTTGGGCGTGAGCGGCCGCAGCAATAAAAAATAATCCCGCAAAAATACCGGCTCTGAGCGGCGGATTTGGTCGGGATTTCGGGCTTCTTAAGGGGCTGGACCAGCGAATGTCACGACATTGTATCCACCGCGAAATTTTTTTTACCTTGGACATGGGATTTTGGATTGCCTGAGTGAGCAGAGACCGAATATAAACTTATTAATCAACCCTGTCGGATAACGATTGGCTTCAGGTTTTGGGGGTTTTTTTCCTGAGTGCCAATTACCGACAGGGTTGTTTTCTTTTGCAGGGTGCGCAGGGTTCGCGTCACGGGCAAATTGAAAGACGCGGAGAACGGGCTAGGATGGGGCCGCCATGAAATCCCTCCCCTCTATTGCCGCGGCGCTGCTCTGCACCGTGGCCGCTTCCTGCACGGTGACATCCCAGGTCAGCCTGGACTATGTGCCGGCGCCCGGTCGCATCCAACCCGGCCAGCCGGAGTTCACGACGCGGACCTTTGTGGACCGCCGGGATGTGGCGCCCACCGAGCTGGGGACGGTGCGTACGCAGATCGGCACGCCGGTGGAGCAGGTGCAAACCCGGCTGCCGGTGGCGCAGATTGTGACAAATGCCTTTGGCCACGGCTTGCAGGCGCGGGGCATGCTCACCTCGCCGAAAGCGGCGCGTTATGTGGTCACGGGGAGGTCCTCGATTTGTACTGCCAGATGCTGGTGCGCCCCTATGGGTATGCAAGGGTGCGCGTGTCAGTGCTGGAAGCTGGCAGCGGCCAGATCCTTTTCACCCAGGTGTTTACCGGCGAACGGCAAGGCGCGGCCTATCTGCCGGGCACGGGGTCGCCAGTGCCGTTGCTTCGCGACTTAGTCTCCGGCGCCTTGCAGGATGCCGTCGACCGTGCCCTGGACGATGGCACCCTGCGGTCGCGGATGGGCAGCGGAGCCGCGCCACTCCCGCCGGGGACGAGGAATCCGTCGTTTGTGCCGGGGATGTTATAGGGGGCGACGAGCTTTTTAGGCAAGTAATCGGCCGGAGGGTGCTTATTGATTAGCCCTTCACTTCACTCCTTATCGACTCACGCATGAATCAAATTGATCTCTCCGGCCGCAAGGCCATCGTCACCGGCGGCGCGCGCGGCATTGGCTATGCCATCAGTGAACGGCTGCTGCAATCCGGCGCGGAAGTCTGCCTGTGGGATATGGACCTGGCGGCGCTGAAGGAGGCCAAGGAAACGCTGGCAGCGATCGGGACAGCGCGGACCGTGCAGGTGGACATCACCGATGTGGCCTCTGTGGACGCCGCGGTGGAGGCGACGCTGGCGCTCATGGGCAAGGTAGACATTCTGGTCAACAACGCCGGGATCGCGGGCAACAACGCCAAGACCTGGGAGCTGAAGCCCGAAGACTGGCGGCGGGTGGTGGACATCAATTTGAACGGTCCCTTCCTGTGCTGCCGCGGGATCGTGCCGCATCTGCTGGCGAATGGTTATGGGCGTATCGTCAACATCGCCTCAATCGCGGCGAAAGAAGGCAATCCCAACGCGTCGCATTACAGCGCTTCGAAGGCGGGAGTGATTGCCCTAACCAAATCATTAGGCAAGGAACTGGCGACGTCCAACATTCTGGTGAACTGCGTGACGCCGGCGGTGATTGAGACGGACATTTTGAAGCAATGCTCCCAGCAGCACGTGGACTACATGCTCTCGAAAATCCCGATGAACCGCTTTGGGCAGAAGCATGAGGCAGCCGCGTTGGTGGCCTGGCTGTGCTCGGAAGATTGCTCGTTTTCGACTGCCGCGGTGTTTGATCTGTCGGGCGGGCGGGCGACGTATTGAGGCGGGTGGTGCTCAGAGTTGCACGTTGCTGGGTTCCTCGTCGCTGAGGATGTCGTCGGAGGTCCACATTTTTCGGTCGGGGCCGGCGGAACGAATGGTCATGTGCCAGGCGCTTTCGGGATGAAAGCGATAGGGCGTGCCCCAACGATCCATAAGCTCACCCTCGCTGTTGATGGAGGGATGCGTCTTCGGGAGAACGGCGATGCCTTGGGGGTTTTCACCCTGAAGGCGGCGAACGATTTCGTCGTTCAATTCGCCCACCGGCATGGCGCCGAAGCTGCGGCGGTATTCATTGAGCAGGATCGTGACGGATTGGACGTCATCGTAGGCGGTTTCGTTCTTGGGAGTGGTGTTGGGAACGGTGGTCTGCGGCGGAGCAACTTTTGGCTCTTGCGGTTTTTCAGGCGGCGCAAGTTGATTGACGACGATCATGGCGGCCAAGGGATAGATGACACCTTTGGCGCGTTGCGCGTAGAGATGCAGGCCGAAGGGGCTGTCGATCGGCGGCGGCGGGCGGGGGATGGCAGGGGGCGCGCAGTAGGCGGGCTCGATCGGACCCTTCGCGGTGGACAGACGCGGCAGCTCAGCGGGCGCTGAGGAATCCCCCGTGCCCGCCAGCCACCATCCTCCGGAGAGGACAATGGCCAGCAGGAGGCAGAACCCGCCGTGAATGATGAAGGGCGGCAGTGGCTTCTTCATGGTTGGTGATTGGCGTCAGACGGCGAAGTCGAGGAAGCTGAGGCTGGCTGGTATCGTGGAGACGCTCTGGAATCTCCCGAGATTGGGGAAGACGGTGGTGAGGTCAGTACTGGTTAGGCCGGACGCGTAATTGAGCCCCTCGCTCATGAACCACTTCGCGACGACCGAGGCGTATTGATCGACGGCGGTGGTGGGAATCCAGCGGCCGCGGTTGCTGTCCACATCCTGGCCGGTGGCGCGGGCAAGGTCGGGGAAAGTGCCGTAGATGCGCTGGCCGATGACCGGACCACCCATGACGACCTGGTGACCGCCCCACCCGTGGTCGGTACCGGAAGTCGTCTCGTTGCCATTCGGCTGCAGGGTGCGAGTGAAGTCGGACTTGGTGAAGAGCACCACGTCGTTCCACAAGTTCGGATCAAGCGCAGTGATGGCGTCCTTGAAGCCCTTCAGCGAGCGATCGAGGTTGCTCATCAACGTGGTGTGGTCCGTCGGCTGATTTTGATGGGTGTCGAAACCGCCCATGCTGACGAAGAAGATCTGGCGGTTGTTTTGCAGCGAGTTGCGGCCCTGGATGAGGCGCGCGACCATGCGCAATTGATTGGCCACATCCGGCAGCGTGCCGCCGGCGGCGACACCGAAGGCGGTCTCGAAAGCGGTATTAATGCTTGTGGTGCTGCCACTGAGAGCGGTGCCAACGATGGCTTCATTGTCACGCGCGCGCTTCATGACATCGTTGTAACCTTCCTCCAGATGATGCTGGTAGTGGTCGATCGTCTGGTCGCCGGTGCCCCCCAGTTGCATGCGGGCGAGTTTGGTGATGACATCGACCGCCCTTAGCGTGCGGCCCTTGTCGTTATTGGAATAAGTGGGGGGAGTGACGGTGTAGTTGGCGGCGTCGCTGTAGGTGGAACCGCCGGTAAGGTTGTAGCCGCTGAGACCGACCACGCCCCCCGTGCCGACCGCATATTGGATGACCGAATCGCCGACCTGGAAGGAGTTCTGCCCGGCAATGGAGATGTTCATCGACACATTGCTGTTGGGATTCACCTTGGTATTCATCACCTCGGCGGCGCGGCCACCCCAGCCATTTTGGAAGGGCCGGTCCGGCAGACTGCTCTGCCATTGGAGCTGCTGGTCGCTGTGCGAGAACAATTGCGGCGGCACTGGCTTGGTCTTGGCAATATACTCCGTGCGATTGATTGGCTGCACCAATGTCCCGACGTTGGAAACAAAGGAGAGATCGCCGGAATTGAACATCGCCTGGGTATTCGCCATGGTCGGGTGAATGCCAAAACTGGTGGCATTGGCCTGGCCAAAGCCGCCGCCCGGCGCGGTGAGGAGACGGGCAGCGCCGGTGCCGCTGACCGGGATGTGCAGCGGGTGCGGCGTGGCGCCGCCGTAGCGGGCGGTGTCGTAGTTGGTCCTGGCCAACCCATTCAGCGGAATGAGTGTGTTGTTGGAATCATTGCCGCCGTAAAGGAAGAGGCAGATGATGGCCTTGTAGTCCGTGGGCGGCGTCTGCGCCATCACCCGCTGCAAAAGTTGCAGGTGAGCGATGGTGTTGACGACCGAGGTCACGCCCATGCCGGCGCAGGCGGAACGGCAGAGGAAATTCCGCCGGGTATCGAAATGGTCTTTGTGCTTGCTGTTTTTCATATTGGGCAAGATTTGATGGTTCGACTGGCGGATGCTTACTTCTGGACAATGAACTCGGGGGTAGAGGTGATGAGGTAGAGGGCCGCACGGACCCGCGCGCCGGCATTTGCGATGGGCAGCGGCACGGTGGTGGTGGGTGAGATGAGGGCGAGCTGATCGATCATGACGCTGCGCGGATCCTCGCCATTGAGCGTGTAGGCGTACTTGGCCTTGAGGGACCCAGAGCAGAGCAGTTCATCAAGCTCGTCGATCAGAAAGGTGGCGGCAGTGACGTTGGTGGCTCCCGCGCCGTCGCGATTGGCCTTATAAGCGGCGGTCAGAGCGCTGGCGTCGATATTGATGTTGTCCAGCAGACCTCCGGTATCGCCTAACAAGTTGCCGACATTGAGGCCGCCTGGAAGCGCCGCCAGCGGGTCGATGATGGCGCCGTAGTCGATGGAGCGGTGGTAGTTGATGTTGTTAACCACCATGTTTTCCCCGAGGATCTGCAACTCAGGAGCGAACAGGCCTGCCGCGGCGACCTGGCCACCTGGAGAATAATCCGGCAGGTACCAGTTGAAGACGCTGGGCATATTGTTCGGAGTCTGGCCGAGGACGCTGACGGTATCGCCATACCGAAACCGGGTGGGCGTCGTGCCCAGGTTGTTGAGCTGGCCGGCAGGATAGCCGTAGAAAACCAGATCGTTGGTGTCCGGGGAGGGTTCATCAAAGTCAATCTGGGACCGCGCGTTGAATGCGCGGAGGATCTGGACGTAGCGCAGGATGGGCTCCTTGACCTTGCCGTAGCCGACATTCACCGACGTAGTGGCGTTGATCGTTTGCGGATCGACGTAAGTGAGGGAACGCGCCTCATAGTCCAGCAGGATGGTCCGGACCATGTCCTTGATGCTGCCGCGCACACCGCCCGCGGTGGCGCCGTTGCTGTCATTGAACACCTGCGCGACACGATAAACATAACCGCGGCTGGGATTGCTGGTGACGAAACGCTGGATCAGCAGCCGGCTCAGGAAGGGACCGATGTTCGGATGGTTATAGAGAATGTCGAGAGAGGCATCGAGATCAGCTTCGGCATAAGCCTCGCGTGCTGGAGTGTCGGTGGGACTCCCGGTATAAGCGGGGATGGCTGTGCCGAGCACGTTCTTCGCGCCCAGGTCATGATAATTGGCGAAGGGCTTCATCGGATGCTCATAACCGGGATGGTAGTATTCCGCGCCGGCGCTGCCGAAGAAGTTGGTGGTGTGAGGCGTGGGCGGGACATAACCGTTGGCGGCGGAGTTTTGTGACCACGCGTAGCTCCAGCCGGTGAAGACGCGCGAAAGCTCCTTGATATCGTCGTTGCTGTAGGTGGCTTGGGGCTGGCCGCCGCCGACAAGCTGGATGGTGCCGTCCGGATGCAGCATGAGCAGACCGATCGAGAACAACTGCATGATCTCACGCGCATAGTTCTCATCCGGTGAGAGAATGATTTCATCGGCAACGCCGCCGACCGTGTCACCCAGGATGCCGCTGCCGTTGGTGTCGGCATAGGTGGCCTTTTGGTTCTGCAGGTGACTCAGGTATTTGCCCATGATCGGGCTCTTGCTGATGTCCTCCAGCAGGTCGCGAATCGTCAGTGCCGCGCCGGAAGTGTACCCGGTGGCCAGTGTCGGCGGGGAGGAATACGCGGAGAGCGGATTCGGCGGATACAAGGTGCGGACCCCGTCCGCATGATCCCCCAGCATGTCATAATAACGGCTGTGGCCGAAGGTGCGGGTCTGCACCGTGGCCTCGCGGTCGGAGACGACGAAGATTTGCTCGAGGGCGAAGGCGGTGCGCTGGCGGAGCTGGTCATGCGAGCGATTGGCTATGGACCACCAGCCGCGGCGGCGATTGAAGTAGTCCACATCGTAAGACTCTTTGCTGAGTCCGGGCGGAATGGGCCGGTAGGTCCAGGCGCCTGCGGGACTGGGAACAACGCCCCAGCGGGTCCAGTCGAGCGGATTGCCAGGCGGTGGCGCGGCGGGATAGGTTTCATCGATGGTCGTGGTGGCCGGGTCATCCACGACGGCGGGAAGGTTTGCCCCCTGTCCGCGCAGTACCCACTCCTGGTTGTTGGCGGCGCGGTGGTAATCGTAAAGACTGGTTTGATCGCGAGTCCACTGGGTGTTGATCCAGTTGGTGAAGGCGGTGATGCGGTTTGCGGCCGTGGTTTTGGGTGCCACGATGCTGTTGAAGAGCGCGGTGACATCCGCATCGCTCGCCCCAAAGGTCGCCTGGGTGAGGAAGCGGGCGCAATCGCGCCGAACCTGCTCATCGTTCGCCAGGTTCTCCAGCCCGGGCGGTGCCGTCGGCACCACGAAGGGGCCGGTATCCACGCGAAACAGTTCAGCGCGGATTTCACCGCCGGCGTAGCGGGTGGTGTGAACGTTGACGTAGAGATATTCGCTGTTCAGGTGGAACAACGCATCGATGAGCCGCTGCCCTTTGTAGCCCGCCGAATCAACGATGGTCCACGGGTATTCGACCAGTTGCCCGTTGGGCAGGCCGTCCGGTTCGCCATAGACAATCGTGCCGCCGACGAAGTGAATGTGGGCACCGTCGATGTCGGTCTGAGGCGTGGTTAGGCCGTTGAAGGTCGTGGAGATGCGCGCCTTGTTGTTCAGCCCGTTGAGGATCACCGTGGCAAAACCGGAGGCGCTGGTCGTTGTGCCGGTCTGCGCCAGGAAGGTGCCAATAAACAGCTTGTCATTGGCCGGAATATCCATGGAATCGTAAATCAGCACGACCGTCGTCGTCGTGGCGCCGAGCGTGTAATTGCTGCCGTTGAGCGCGGCGGTCAGCCGCAGCCCCTCCGGGTACTCGTTGATCGTGTCGATCACCGGGCGGATGTAGATGTCCACGCTCTGCGCATTCGCCGGCAGCGTGATTGATGTTGTCACCTGCGTGCCCGTCGTGGCGCTCGTCCACGCCGAATAGTCGGCGGAACTGGCCGGCGCGCGGGTCGTGTCGGTCGTCGCCGTGCCGGCCATCGTGATGTTCACCGTGATCGGCGCGAAGGCGCCGTTGCGATACACCCGGAATCGCGGCTGGGTGCTGACCGGTGTCGCCGCTGAGGTGTCGTTGACCTCATAGCCGCTGGTCACCGCATTGCCCACGGTGACGACCCCGCCGGTGAATGAGTTGTGCAGGGTCGAGGTCGTGAAGTTGAGCCGGTTATGGTACTCTTGCTGATTGGTCAGCAGATCCGCGTCCGGATCAAGCGAACCGTCCGAGGCGTTGTTGGCGTTCAGACCCACGCTCGTTTCCCAGGCATCAGGCGCGCCGTCGCTGTCCACGTCTGGCGCACCCTGAACCGTGAGAAAGGCCACCGTTTCGGCCGTATGCGAATTGCTCACCGTACCCTCCCCGGCCTGCGCCGGATGCGCGTCTTCCTGGGCGACAAGCTCCACCTTGTCCGCGAACAGATAACGCCAGCGCAAGGTTGCGGGATCGGCATCAACTTTCGTCTGCATCGCCGCGAACAAATACGGATCGGCATGCATGCGGCTGAAGGTGACCGCGCGGAAGGCACTGTCGATGTTGGTGACGCTGCCGGCCTGTAGGCGCATCGCCGTGCTGAAGAAATTGCTGGTGCCTTTGGTGATGGCGATCCAATGCACGGTTTCATTGGCGTGGTCAGGCGCCGTATCTCCGACTCATCGAGCTCGACCATAAAGTTGGTTTGGGTGACCGCGCTGACGCGGGCCTGCACGGCGGCGGTATCGTTGGTCGTGCCCACCTGGGCGTAGACCTCCGGGGCTGCCGCGAAACTTGTCAGGGTTTGGGTTACGCCTGCCGGGGTCACGGCCGTATGCCTGCCCGCCTGCCAGCGGACGCCACCGATGGCGTAGCTGCCGGATTCCATGACGATGTAACTCAGTTTCTCCAGCGCATTGTGGGTCTGCGTCGTATGATGATCCCAGCGGTCGACCTGGAACTCGAAACTTGTCGAAGTCACATTGCGCACGCGCACCGTCATCGAGGTGCTGCTCGTATATGACAGTGGGCCCATCACGACCACCGGTGTGGTGTAGGTGTTGGCCAGGGTCACCGTGGTCCAGGTGGTGGCGCTCGCCTGCGTCACCGTCACATCACCCACTTCCACCTTCGCCGCGAGCTCACCGGACATGTCGCCGAGAACGATGTAGCCCACCGCCTCAGCGGTGTGCGTGACATCGGCATTTGCCGAAGTTTCCTCCTGGAACTGCACCTGCACGCTCGTCGTCGTTAGACTGGCCATGTGCAGCTCCCCAGGGTCGGCATCGTTTTTGGTCTGGGTCTGGGCGACGAAGATCGGGTTGGTGCGGGCGGCGGGGAAGGTGAGAGTCGCCAGGTTGTGTGTCGTCGTGGCCGTGGTAAGTACGGCGCTCAAAATCTTGCCGTCCAAATATCCCGTGCCTTGCGACACGGCGACGTAGCGGATATCTTCATTGTTCAGGACCTGGGCGGCACTGGACTCTTGCGTTTCCAGTTGCACCTGAAAGCTGCTGCTCGTCACGCTCGAGACGCGTGTCTTGATCGCCTGCACACCATCCACCGTCGTCCAGTTGTTGTAGCTGTCCACTTGGGTGAGAACCACCGGCGTAGCCGTGAAACCGGTGAGGGTCACGGGTGTGGCCGTGCGGTTCACCGCGGCGATGCGGCCCACCTGCCAGAGTTGGCCGCCGAAGTTGTGATTGCCCTCCGTTAGCGCCAGGAAATGCACCGTCTCCGCGGCATGCGGGCCGTCGAGATACTCCCACTCATTCACCTGGCAGTAAAAGCCGGTGGTATAAACATCGACCGCCGTCGCGATCGCGGGGCTGGTATCGGCCCTCGTCGCCGGTCCCATGATGACCACGGGCGGCTCCGCGAAGGTCCGGTTGA
>JAXMIV010000501.1:0-11003 GCA_034377045.1 Prosthecobacter sp.
CGTGATCACGAATACACACCAGCGGTCGCCGACCATGAGAAGACGCTGGCTCGCGTGCTCGTTTGCCTTTGCAACGCCGCCGAATCCGGAGACCACCAGTTCAATTCGGCTCAGTGTGACAGCAATACCGGCACCGAACGCGGCGCCTCCTCTCGCGTTGTCAAACACGCCCCGCCGGTCAATCTGGCCGCCACCTTTCAGCTTGCCCGCATCACCCTCCATCCCGCCCGCGACACGACTCGCACCGGCGGTTTCCCTGAGGGGCTCCTGCCACGGCAGGGCATAAGACGGGCGCTTGCCTCCGTGCGGCTTCTGATCTGAAGGAGCGCGGCGGCGGTTCACTCCGCCCTCAGCCGGCCCCTCCCGCCGTCGTGCCAGGACGTGTGCTTTTCAGCATCCGTACATCCTCGGGCCTTGACGGATCGCGTGCGGGTCCTCGTACTAGAACTCCATCCGCTCCCCTGCCACCGCCCCTCGCTCAGACCCCTTCGTCATTTCCCGCCGCATGCCCGCCATTGCTCCATCCACGGTCGAACCCACCTTCCTGGCCCGCCTCAAGAGGTCCGGAATGCGGCAGCCATTCGCCCTGGCCCCCCTGCTCTTGCCGACCCTCGCGGCCTCCGCGGCGGAGCACTTCCGCTACGATTCGAGTTATCAGGTCTACGACGAATCCGCCGGGCGCATCAAGGTCGAGTCCTGGTATTTCCACGCGGACATGAATTTGTCCGAGGATACCGTCTTTAAATTCCAGTTGTTGCGTGACGCCATCAGCGGCGCCTCCCCCACCGGTGCCCTGCCGGGCGGGGTGCAACCCTTCCTGGCGGATCTGGAGGACGTGCGCAACGGCGTCCTCGCCGCCCTTTCCCAGCAAGTCGGCGATCATCGCGTGGAGTTGGAACTCTCCCGCAGCCTGGAGCAGGATTACCTCTCCTATGGCGTCTCGCTCAGTGACCACTGGGAACTGAATCAAAAAAACACCACCCTATCTCTGGGTCTCAATTATCTCGACGATTCGGTCAAGGTCTTCGGCCTCCCCGATCAGTCCAAACACAGCTACGACATCTTTGTCGGCATCTCCCAGCTCCTCGACAAAAACACCATATTGAGCGCCAATCTCACCGTCGGGTACGCTGAGGGTTATTTGAACGACCCCTACAAGGCCATTCAACGTACGGACACCGTCATCATCGGTGGCATCCCCTTTCCGGTGGTCAATCTCTACCGCGAAAACCGGCCCAGCAGCCGCTTGCGCGAAGTCCTGCAGTTGCAGGGCACCCGCTTTTTTGAGACGTTGCGCGGGGCTTTGGACTCGACCATACGCCTCTCCGCGGATGACTACGGCGTCTTCTCCCAGACCCTGCAGATCGAATGGCGCCAAGCCATTGGCGACAAGTTGGAGGTGACGCCCTATTTCCGTTACTATCGCCAGAATGCGGCCGACTTCTTCCGCAACACGCTGGACGGCGTCCCCATCGGCACACCGCCCACTTACCCGGACGGATCGGGCCCCAACTATTCGGCGGACTATCGCCTTTCTTCGCTGAGTTCGTTGAGCGTCGGCCTGAAGGCGCGTTACCGCGTCACCGAAAACATCGCCCTCTCCACTGCCTTCGAGCACTACGACATGAGCGGCTCGGGGTCGAATCAGGCGCCTGCCGAGGCCTATCCGACAGCCAGCATCTGGACCTTTGGCGTCACCATTGAATTTTAAATCCTCATGCCCCCCGCCACCCAGAGTCCCATCCAGGTTCCGATCGAGCCCGACAGCCGCGGTGTCCGCAGCGTGTCGTTCCGCGCTCTGGGCACGGCATGCGCCATTCAGTTCCGCTGTGCCGACCAAAAAACGTCCCTGAAGTTCCTGGCGGATGCCCTCGGGTGGTTGGGCAGCTTTGAGGCCAAGTTCTCCCGCTTCCGTCCGGACTCCCTGGTCTCGCGCATCAATCAGGCCGCCGGCAAAAACTGGGTCGTCATTGATCAGGAGATGGAGCAGATGCTCGATATGGCGGATGCCATGCACAGCCTAACCAAAGGTTTGCTCGATCCCACCGTATTGCCACTGCTTCGCATCTGGGATTGGAAGATCGTGCATGAGCGCCTTCCCACCGATGCCGAAGTGCAGAAGGCTCTCGCCCTGTCGAATTGGAAAGATGTGGAACGCAAGCCCGGGAAAATCTTCCTGCCGCGTGAAGGCATGGGCCTCGACTTTGGCGGCTTCGGCAAAGAGCATGCCGTCGATCAAATCATCGCCATCGCCCGCAAGCACGGCATCAAGGACATCCTCGTCGATCTCGGCCGCGACATCTTCGCGCTTGGCGGCAACGGCCTGCATCCCTTCTGGCACGTCGGCATTCAAAATGGCATCCAGACGGAGCAATGCGTCGGCGGCCTCGCGGTTTCCGGTTATGCCGTCTGCGCTTCGGGTGACTACGCCCGGCGTTTCGAACACAATGGCGTCCGCTACGGCCACATCCTCGATCGCCGCACCGGCTGGCCCGTGAGTCACGGCCTGCGCGCCGTCACCGTCCTGGCCCCCACCTGCCTCGTCGCGGGCATCTACGCCACCTGTCTTTTCGTCCTCGGCAAAAGGGACGGCCTCCAATTCGCCGAAAACGCCCCCGGCGTCGAAGCCTGCCTGCAGGACGAACAAGGCATCGCAGTCACCCGGCAATTCACCAAACATCAAGTCAAGGCCGCCTGAAAAACCAACCCACACATTCACAGAAATCATGAAACACATCATCACCATCATCACGGCAGCCTGCCTCGGCCTAACCATGGCTTCGGCGGCAGACGTCGCCGTTGGCTCCACCATGCCCAACATCAGCAGCCTCCTGCCGGGCGCCGCCCTGCCCAAAACCGCCGGCAAGGTCGTCTTGGTCGACTTCTGGGCCTCCTGGTGCGCGCCCTGCAAAGCGTCTTTCCCCGCCATGGCGCGGTTGCAGGCCAAGTACGCGTCCAAGGGCCTCGTCATCATCGGTATCGGGGTGGATGACGAAGCGGACAAATACCAGGCCTTTGCCGCCAAGAACAAAGCCAATTTCCCGCTCGTGCACGACTCCAGCCACAAGGCCGCTGATTTCTTCAACCCTCCCACCATGCCCACCAGTTACCTGATTGATCGCAGCGGCAAAATTCGCTACATTCACAAGGGTTTCAAAGAATCGAAGACTGAAGCCGAGTACACCAAGGAGATCGAGGCGCTCCTCGCTCAATAATCCCACGTCCGTCATGAAACCCATCTTTCCAGCCCTGGCCCTCGGCATCCTCTTCTTCCTTAGCAGTTGCTCCTCGCACCTGGTGCGGGTGAAGCCCTATGAGCGTGGCAACCTCGCCAACCCTTTGATGAGCCCTGAACGTGATTCCCTCCTCCTCGCCATGACCAATCATGCCTACTTCTCCCGCGAGGCGAGCTTTGGCGGCCGTGGAGTCGGCGGCGGCGGCTGTGGCTGCAATTAACGAATCCAGCGCTTTCAGTGTCTACACCAAGGTCGTCATGACAAAAGCCCCCCTCATTCGGAAGCTCAAGAAGGTGTTGGCGCGCTACAGCTCGCTCCTTCTGCTGTTCCAGCGTTCACCGCTGGTGCAGATGCTCTTCCCCCAGGCGAACCTCCTGGCCTCGTCCGCCGTGCTAAACTCGACCGGCTTCGCTATCGCCACCGTGGTGGGCTTGGGCGCCTACGACAGTGTCGCGGGGGCGACCGCGCTCGTTCAGATTGCCCCCAATCCCCCCCCTTCAACGACGGTGCCCATCACCGCAGGCGTGAATCAGAATGGACTGGTCGTCTTTCAAGTCACGGGAAGTCCCAATCCACCGGAAGCGTGGACCGTCGCCCCCACCAGCCCTCAACAACCTCCGGCCGGCCTGACCCTGGTAAACGCCCCCGGTTCAACGACAACCTTGAATGGCTCAACCACGGAACTCGGCGACAAAATGGTCAGGATCAGGGCATGGCGATTCTCTACCCTCACCGGGGAGTTCGTAGAAAAGCTCTTCACCTTCCGTGTCACCGCTCCCGCCGCCATCGCAACGCACCCCGCCTCGATAGCGATCAGCACTGGCAGCACGACCACCCTGACCGTCGTGGCCACTGGAAGTCCGACCCTAAACTATCAATGGTTTGAGGGCGCCAGCGGGGTGACGACGACTCCCGTGGGCACCAACTCCGCCTCGTTCACCACGCCGGCACTGTTCGCCACGACGAATTATTGGGTGAAAGTCACCAACACACAGAATCCCAGCGGAGCATTCTCCAACACCGCGACCGTCACCGTTGGAGAACCTGCGGCGATCACCACGCATCCGGTTTCAACCACCATCGATAGCGGCCAAAGCACGCTCTTGTCCGTCGTCGCTAGTGGCGATGCGCCGCTGACCTATCAGTGGTTTCAGGGTACCAGCGGCGTGACCACCACTCCCGTCGGCACCGACTCCGATTCATTCACCACACCTGCACTGACCAACACGACGAGTTACTGGGTCAAGGTCACCAACGCCGTCAATCCCACCGGCGCGAGTTCCAACACCGCGACCGTCACCGTTCGCCAACCCGCGGCCATCACCACCCATCCGGCCTCGACCACGATTAATAGCGGCCAAACCACCACACTCTCTGTGGTCGCCAGTGGCGATGCGCCGCTGACCTATCAGTGGTTTCAGGGCACCAGCGGGGTGACAACGACTCCCGTGGGCACCGATTCTGCCTCATTCACCACGCCAGTTCTGACCGCCACGACCAATTATTGGGTCAAGGTCACCAACGCCTTAAATCTCACCGGCGCGGACTCCACCACCGCCACCGTCACCGTTCGCCAGCCCGCGGCCATCACCACCCATCCGGAATCGACCACGATCATCAGCGGCCAGACCACCGCGCTCTCCGTCGTCGCCAGTGGAACCGAGCCCCTGACCTATCAGTGGTATCAGGGTGCCACCGGCACAACGACCAATCCCGTCGGCACAAACGCCGATTCATTCACCACGCCCGTACTCACCGCCACCACGAGTTACTGGGTTAAGGTCACCAACATCGCCAATCCCACCGGCGCGGACTCCAACACCGCGACGGTCACCGTTCAGCAGCCCGCCGCCATCACCACCCATCCGGCTTCAACCATCATTAATAGTGGAGAAAACACCACGCTTTCGGTCATTGCCAGCGGGGATGCGCCGCTTTCTTATCAGTGGTATGAAGGCGCCAGCGGGGTGACAATGACACCCGTGGGCACCGACTCCGCCTCATTCACCACGCCAGTTCTGACCACCACGACCAGTTATTGGGTCAAGGTCACCAATGCCGTGAATCCCCCGGGAGCGAACTCCACGGAAGCCACCGTCACGGTGCTTCCGGTGACGCCGCCGTCGGCCCAGGCGATGAGTCAGAATGCCGGCCTGGTCACTCCGAGTTCGCGCGGGAACCTCAGAACTACGTGGTTTGGCTGGGAGACCTTCAACGAGCCTGCCGCGCGCGCCCAACCCATCGATGACAGCACCCCGGACATCGGCACCACGCCCGACGGCGCCAATTTCCAGACCACGAACGCCGAAGATCATGTCCTCGACAACGGCAACCTCTTCTTCGCCAGCGGCAGCTTGGCGGAGCAAATCACCGTGCCCACCAGTGGCACCGTGGGCGCCGAGGGATTCACCACCATCATCCTGCAAATCGCCACCCCCGCCGCTTCCGGCGCCTTTCCCGCGCCGATCACCCTGGGCAGCATCAATGGCGTGGCGCCGATCGTGGTTCAGGCTTTGAACAGTGGTGGCGACGGCCAACTCTGGGCCATGTGGAAGCTGCCCGGCAATGAAGCCAGCTACACGATCACCATCACTGGTTCACCGGGACAGGCGAATTTCAGCTTCGACAGCGTCGTCGTCGATACCGTCTTCAGCACCAGTGGCTTTCTGGCCGATACCATGGCTGCCGTGCCGCCTTCCATCACCACCGCTTCACCGCTGCCGGTCGCCGTCATCGGGGATTCCTACAGCCAGCAACTCGCGGGTACCGGCGGCACCGCGCCTTACCAATTTGTGGTGAGTGCGGGTTCGTTGCCTGAGGGGCTCTCGCTCAGCGCCGACGGACTCCTCAGCGGCACGCCCACCGCGACCTCGACGAGCCAGTTCACGGTGCTGATCAGTGATGTGAACGACCTGATCACCACCAAGGACTTCAATCTCAGTGTCACCACCGCACCCGGCATCACCACTCCCTCGGCGCTCGCAACGGGCCTAACTGGTACCGCATACACCGTCAATTTCGCAGCCAGCGGCGGCACCACGCCGTACACCTGGACGCACAGCGGCGGCGCCCTCCCTGACGGCCTCAATCTGAGCACCGACGGCGTCCTCTCCGGCACGCCGACGGCAATAGGTGCCAGCAACTTCACCCTACAAGTGCAGGATGCCAACGGCCTAACCGATAGCGAGACTTATAGCCTCACGATCAGCGACCTCACCATCGTCACCGCCACCCTGCCAACGGCGGTGACCGGCGTCGCTTTCACTGCGACTCTCGGCGGCACCGGTGGCACCCAGCCCTTCACCTGGGATCTGGTCACGGGCGCCCCACCCGCGGGCATCATTCTCAGCGACGCCGGCGTCATCTCCGGCACTACCACCGCGGGCGGTTCCACCTTCACGGTGCGCCTCACCGACGACACCGGCTTCTCCGTCACCAAACAGCTCACGCTGCCGGTCTCGGCCATCTTCATTGCTCCCGTCATTGACCCGATCAATTTCCCGCCCGTCACCATTGGCACGGATTTCAACTACACCGTCACGGCGGCGAACTATCCCAAAACCTTTGCCATCACCGGCCTGCCCAAAGGTTTGAAATTCACCGCCGCCACCCGCCTCATCAGCGGCCGCCCTGATGTCTCAGGCGTCTTCAACGTTCAAGTGCGCGCGACGAACACCGGCGGCGCCAGCCCCATGGTCACCGCGCCCTTGATCGTCAAGCCCTTGGACAAGAACCTCGTCGGCACCTTCGGCGGCATTGTCGATCGCGATGCCGTCAATCGCGGTCTCGGCGGCTCGTTGACCATCACCACGACCTCCATTGGCAGCTACTCGGTCAAACTCATCGGCGCACTCGCCAACATCGGCACGGGAGTTGCCTCAGCCAGTTATACCGCGACGGGCCGGCTGGCCGCCTCCGCTCCGCACATTGTCGTATCGCTCGGCGGCCAACCGCTGAGCCTAACCTTCAATGCCACCAATGGTCAGATGACAGGCACACTCGGCAGCGCCGCCGTCACCGGCTGGCGCTCCTTCTGGAATACTTTGGCCAATCCAGCCGGACCTCTCCAAGGTTATTACAGCTTCGCCCTGAAACTCTCCAACGAAATTGACATCGGCGTGGCCTCGATCCCTCAAGGCACCGGCTTCGCCACTTTCAGTGTCAGCCTCTCTGGAAGTCTCGCCATCGTTGGCAAAACCGCCGATGGCGAAACCATCACCAGTTCCAGCTTCCTCGGCGCTGATGGCGAGTTCGGAGTTTACACGCCGCTCTATAAAAACCTGGGCACCATCCTAGGCCAACTCAACCTCACTCAAGACGTAGCGGCGATCTTCGTCGACAACACCGTCAGTGGTTCCCTGACCTGGTTCAAGCCAACCACCACCAGCCGCGCTTATGCAGCCACCTTCGGGCCCATCAATCTCACGGCTGAAGGCGCCTACCTCGCCCCTTGTTCGCCGGGGCGAGGTAGGCGTGGTCCTGGGTCTGCCAGACGCTGGCAACGTCTTGTTAGGCTTCACGGACGGAGGATTGGCTGCCTCGGACACAAACCCGAACATGACCTTCACTTATACCGCCGATAACAAGGTGGTGTTGCCACCCCTGCCGGCGAACAACCCAGGCAAGGTCGCGATCACCATCAATGCCGCCACCGGCGCCGTCAGTGGCAACTTCACGCTGGTGGAAACAGCCCCGCCACTGACGCGCTCAAAGGTGCCTTTCATCGGACAGGTGGTGAGACTGGCCAACGGCGCTGTGAAGGCCGTCGGTTACTTCCTCCTGCCGCAGATTCCCACAGGCGGCCAGACCGCCGCCAAGGCCCCCATGCTCTCCGGCGGGTTCAGCCTCCAGAATGGCCCTCCCCCACCGGTGACCTTGCCCACGGCGGTCAAAGATGTGGCCTTCACTCACAGCCTCATCGGCAGTGGCGGCCTCGCGCCTTACACCTGGGAGTTGAACACAGGCGCCCTGCCTCCGGGCCTCACGCTCAGCAGTGCCGGCGTCCTCTCCGGCACTCCCACTGCCGCCGGCATTTTCACCTTCTCGGTGAACATGACGGACGCCGGCAACATCACCGTCATCAAAGACTTCACGCTCACGATCTCCGCCACCCTGGTGCCTCCTGTCGTTCAACCCATCACCTTCCCGCCGGCCACCATTGGCGCGGAGTTCAACTTCACCGTTGCGGCGCTGAACTCTCCCAAGACCTTCACCGTCACCGGCCTGCCCAAAGGTTTGAAATTCACCGCCACCACCCGCCTCATCAGCGGTCGCCCTGACGTTTCCGGCATCTTCAATGTGCAGGTGCGCGCCACCAATGCCGCCGGTGCCAGCGCCATGGTCACCGCTCCCTTGACAGTTGAGACCCTTGACAAAAACTTCGTCGGCACCTTCGGCGGACTCGTCGCCCGCGATCCCGTCAATCGCGGCCTCGGTGGCTCCCTGACCGTCACCACGACCTCCATTGGCAGCTACTCCATCAAACTTGTCAGTGCTCTCGGCACTGGGACTGCCTCAACCAGTTCCGCCGCCACCGGCCGTCTGGCGGCCTCCGCACCGCACATCGTCGCGCAACTCGGCGGTCAACCCCTGAGCCTAACCTTCAATGCCGCCACCGGTGAAATGACAGGTACACTCGGCACTGCGGCAGTCACCGGCTGGCGTTCTTTCTGGAATACCCTCGCCAATCCAGCCCAGCGGCTCCAGGGCTATTACAGCTTCGCCTTGAATCTGACTGACGCGCAGGACATCGGCGTGGCCTCGATTCCTCAAGGCACCGGCTTCGCCACCTTCAGTGTCAGCCTGTCGGGAAATCTCTCCATCGTCGGCAAGACCGCTGATGGCGAGTCCATCACCAGCGCGAGCTTCCTTGGCGCCAATGGTGAGTTTGGGCTTTACTCACCGCTCTATAAAAACCTGGGCACGATCCTTGGACCGTTGAGTCTCAGCCAGGATGCGGACGGTCAGTTTGTGGACAACATCATCAGCGGCGCACTGACCTCGTTCAAGCCAACCACCACCACCCGCGTTCATGCAGCCACCTTTGGGCCGGTCAATCTCACCGCCGAAGGCGCCTATCTGGCCCCGGCGAACAAGGGCGGTGTGGTCTTGGGCCTCCCTGAGGCAGGCAGCGTCCAGTTAGCCTTCACCGATGGTGGTCTGGCCGACTCAATCACGAACCCCGACCTGACTTTCACCTACACCGGCGACAACAAAGTCGTGCTGCCAACCCTCGCCGCCAATCCGGGCAAAGTGGCAATCACCGTCAATGCCGCCACCGGGGCCGTGAGTGGCAACTTCACCCTGGTCGAAACAGCCCCGCCGCTGACGCGCTCAAAGGTGCCTTTCATCGGACAAGTGGTTAGGCTAGCCGACGGCGCCGTAAAAGCCGCCGGCTACTTCCTCCTGCCGCAAATCCCCACGATCGGCCAAACCGCCGCCACCGCTCCCATGCTTTCCGGCGGATTCAGCCTTCAGCAGCCGGCGCCGTGAGACTCTGCTCCTTCAAATCATCTCCGCGATGTGCCTGCCGATAGCGAGTGAGGCGGTAGCGGCGGGGCTGGGAGCGTTGAGGATGTGAAGGGCACGGTTGCGTGCGACGATATGAAAGTCCTGCACCAGCTCGCCCTGCCGGGTCATCGCCTGGGCGCGCACGCCGGCGCCGCCGGGCGCAAGGTGCTGCGGTTGCACTTCGGGGACGAGGCGCTGCAACGCACGGCAGAAGCGCGCACGGCTTAAGGATTGCGCCAACTCGCTAAAGGCCATCGAAGGATACCGTCTCAAAAACCGCCACAGCCCGGGGAAAGTGAGCGCATCAGCAAGGTCACGCGCATTGATATCGTGCAAGCGATAGCCTTCCCGCGCAAAGGCGAGCACCGCGTTCGGTCCCGCCTCGACCCCGCCACCGATCATGCGAGTAAAATGCACGCCAAGGAACGGAAACGCCGGATCAGGCACCGGATAAATCAGATGACGGCAGAGATGCTGCGCCTCATCGCTGAGTCGATAGTATTCACCACGAAAAGGCACAATGCGCACCTCGCGCTGTTCTCCAGCCAGTTCGCTGACGCGGTCGCAGTGCAGGCCCGCCGTGTTGATCAGCCACTCACCACGCACCTCACCTTGGGGTGTGTCAGCGATCCATTCGTCACCGTGGCGATGGATCTTCCTGACCCGCGCGCTCGTCTGAATGACGCCGCCGCGCCTTTGAATCTCCGCCGCCATCGCATCACACACAGCGCGGTAATCCACAATGCCTTCCTCCGGCACATGCGCGGCGGCGATGCCGGCCGCGTGCGGCTCGAGACGGCGGATTTCATTGGCCTCGATGCGGCGCAAGCCCGTGAGACCGTTGGCCGCGCCACGCCGCAGCAGTTCGTCGAGCCGCGGCAGTTCCTCCTCGCGCGTGGCGACCACGAGCTTGCCGCAAATCTCATGCGGAATGTCATGCGCGCGGCAAAACGCCGTCATTGCGCGAATGCCTTCGACCGCCAGCTTCGCCTTGAGTGATCCGGGTTTGTAATAGAGCCCGCAATGCAGCACGCCCGAGTTGTGCGTGCTCTGATGCCCCGCCAGCCCTGCCTCCTTTTCCAACAGCCTGAGTTGAGCCGTTGGATGCCGCTCCAGCAGTTTCAAAGCCGTCGCGAGGCCAACAATGCCCCCGCCGATGATGATGCAGGACTTCATGAACACAAAACGTCGATCAGCCACCCAACCGACATCAAAAACCTCAGTCCATAGTCTCCCGACCCTTTCCTGCTTCGCACC